>NZ_QPEL01000204.1:0-8354 GCF_008368965.1 Bacillus sp. AY2-1
TGGTATATCTCACACGACATTATAAAAAGAAAAGGACTTAATGAAGATAACACATGCATGTTTCGTAAATGTATCAAAAAAGTGAACAAAAGCGTTATTTTAAGGACCATGATATATCATCAAGGGCTTTATAAATATAACTATACATTCGGTAAAAGAGATATTTCGGATTGTATTTTTGTTTCCAGTTCATAATAATCACCCCTCATACAAACAGTTTAATTATATTGTACAGTTATTAATGTGAATGTTAAGAAAAATTGATATGAATTAAGGTGAATTTAAACAAAATAGTTATTGTAATTAAAAAGCAGTTAACTTTTGAAGTGAACCCGAATAGTGGTACATGAAAAAAACACCTCCTGAATTCGCATACTTAGTATGCGAATTCACTGGAGGTGTTTTTGGTTTGAAGACAAGAGTTCATTACCCAGAAGAAATAAAGTGGAAAGTGGTTGAAATGAAAAAGGATGGATATTCCAACCGGACAATTATGGATAATTTTGGAATTAAAAATGTTTCCCAAATTAAGACGTGGATGAAGTGGTATCGTACCGGTCAAACGTACCATTTTCAACAACCTGTAGGAGAACAATATTCTTATGGAAAAGGGCCAAAAGCGTTAAATGAATTGGAACAGCTACGGTTAGAAAATAAACAGTTAAAAACAAAATTACTGATATGGGGAAAGTATCTGGAAATCGAAAGAAGTTGAACCCGGAAACTGTAGTTACTTTATGGACCAATTAAAAAAAACTAACGGTAAAAGAATTGTGTAATGTATTAGAATTACCCCGGTCTACATTTTATCGTTGGTTATAACGAACAGTGGACCTAAGGGATAGAAGAGAAAATAAAGGATGTTTGTCTTCGGCATAAATTACGATATGGATATCGAAGAGTGACCGCAACTCTTCGGAAAATGGGGCTGTGTGTAAATCATAAAAAAGTATTATGAATCATGAGGCAAAATCAGATTCTCTCAAAAGTTGGTCGAAAGAAAAAGAAATATATCAGTGATGCGGAGCCAGTAGTAGCCCCTCATCGATTGGAACGCCAATTCGATGCATCCGCACCAAATGAAAGGTGGTTTAGGTGTTTTGATAGGTGTCCCGTTTTCGGGGTTCACTTCAAAATGTAGGAGTTTTTTCTTTGTTTGAAAGTTCAAAAAGATATATAATAATTTTCTGACTATTAATTTATGGAGGGGTATTAATGAAAACTGAAACGTTACACACACAAGAAGACATTTTAAAAATGCTTGATTCATTATTAAGACCTGCAGAACCATTTTGGAATGAGTTTTATGAGAATAGAGAAAAGGATGTTCCGTTTTTTGAAAATGTTCCAGATGAGAATCTAGTTTCGAATATACAAAAAGAGAGAGTTTCAAAAGGGAAGGTATTAGAACTTGGATGTGGTCCAGGTAGAAATGCCATTTATTTAGCGACTCAAGGATTTGATGTAACAGCAGTGGATTTATCTGTAGAAGGCATTAACTGGGCAAAAGAGAGGGCATTGGCAAAAGGGGTAGAAATTCATTTTATTTGTAATTCAATTTTTAATTTAGAGGTTCAAAACGAATTTGATTTTGTATATGATTCGGGCTGTTTGCATCACATTCCACCGCATAGAAGAATAAATTATGTGGATTTAATTAAAAACTCATTAAAATCGGGTGGTTATTTCGGATTAACATGTTTTGCAGCAGGCAATTTAGATGAGCGAAATGGATCAGAAATAACAGATTGGGACGTATATAGAGAATGGAGTCTACAAGGTGGTCTTGCATACTCGGAAGAAAAGTTAAGAGAGATATTTAAAGAATTTGAGGTAATTGAGATTAGAAGGATGAAACAAATAAAACAACCGAATGAAATGTTTGGAGAATCATTTCTTTGGACAGCATTATTTAAGAAGAAATAAGAAAGTAGATAATTGACAAACTCATCGTTTTTATAGACAATACACTTATAGGAATGTACGTTCGGTTTTTTGGCCGACTTATGTTTTACATAAATATATAACAAGGGGCTGTCTCCATATGAGTAACACAAATCAAAAAATTACTACGTTTTTAATGTTTGAAGGCAAAGCTGAGGAAGCAATGAATTTTTATACGTCGCTATTTGATCAATCGGAAATTGTAAGTATTTCTCGCTACGATGAAAATGGACCTGGTAAAGAGGGAACTGTAATTCATGCAACTTTTACGCTAAATGGCCAAGAGTTTATGTGTATTGATAGTTATGTAAATCATAATTTTACATTCACTCCAGCTATGTCTCTTTATGTAACTTGTGAGACAGAAGAAGAAATTGAAACGGTCTTTCATAAATTAGCGCAGGATGGAGCAATTCTCATGCCTTTAGGTTCTTATCCGTTTAGTAAAAAGTTTGGCTGGTTAAATGATAAGTATGGTGTATCTTGGCAGTTAACTCTTGCTGAATAAAAAAGAAAAATCGTAGCTTATTTGTTTAATGGATTTAGTTAAAAGCTTGAAAAATTAAATAACATAAAAAAGCGTTCCAACTGTCAACAGGTTTGGAATGCTTTTTTTATGTGGAAGTGAGTTGTTTAAAACTTAACAATTCTACGATTAGTTTAAATGAATGGAATAGATGTGTAATTTTTTGTCTTTTTAGAATTTTTTTAGTAATTTTTGCATTTATCTGTTAATGTAAATATAGACAACTATGTATGAACTATTAGGCAGGTTAATAGAAAAAGGAAAGCATTAAGCTTACACATTGAATACAACTAGATCGCTAGGAGGACTAATCGCAATGGATACTACACAACAAAACAGTAATGCATGGGATAAGAAGGTTGAAGAAGGTTCTAGATACACGCAGCCTGTAAGTAGCGAGGTTATTGAGAAAAGCAAATCAGGTGAATGGGAGATTACAGTCACTACGGAAAAATCAGTTCCTAGAAAGTGGTTTCCAAAGTCATTAGATGGATTAAAGATACTTTGCTTAGCATCAGGTGGTGGACAACAAGCACCTGTTCTAGCTGCTGCTGGAGCAGATGTAACAGTAACTGATATATCTAAGAAGCAATTGGAACAAGATGAAAAGGTAGCAAAACGGGATGGTTTGACTTTGAAAACCGTACAAGGAGATATGTCAGACCTTGGTGATTTTGAGGATGAATATTTTGATATTGTTATAAATCCTGTTTCTAATTTGTTTGTAAAAGATGTTCATCTTGTATGGAATGAAGTTTCTAGGGTTTTAAAGAATGAAGGTATTCTTATTGCTGGATTTACAAATCCGTTACTATGGATCTTTGATGATAACCAAGAACAAAAAGGTATTCTTGATGTTAAACATTCAATTCCTTCATCAACATTGGATTATTTACCAGAGGATGAAGTTCAAGATTACATCGATTCAAATCAAACAATAGAATATGCACATACTTTAGAAGACCAAATCCAAGGCCAAATTGAAGCTGGTTTTGCTATAACAGGTTTTTATGAGGATGATTTTGGTGGGACAAGGATATTAGATAAGCATATTAAAACATTTATTGCGACAAAAGCTATAAAGTTAAAGATGGATTAAGAATTTTTGCTTGTCATACGGGGCGTTAGTCGAAGAATGCTCTTAAAATAGAAAAGGATGGTGCTTTCCATCCTTTTCCTTATGTATTTTGAGTGTCGAAACTATTCTCAAAACAAGTTTTACACTACCAATTGTATAATTAGGTTATGCTTTTATATTAAGAATTTTGCTGACCAAATCTTTTCCCGAGTTTAGCTAACAATTCAGGTTGATCGCTTTGGCTCATTATAACTTCAATAAAGATAAGTTGATTCTTATTAAAAGTTATATTTGTTAAGACTTCTGCTAATTCTGCTTCATTTTCTACTTTAAATGTTAGACTTTTTTCTTCTGACCCAAATACCATTGATAGTTTATTGTAATCCCACATTTGTATATCATTATAAGGTTGGTTTTGGCCGTGAATGGCACGTTCAACGGTGTATCCGTTGTTATTGATTAAAAATATAATCGGTTTTAAATTTTGACGTAGTATAGTTGATAACTCTTGGGCAGTTACTTGGAAAGAACCATCACCAATAATTAAAATGTTGCGCCGTGATAAATTGGCGAGCTGTGTACCAAGTAGAGCGGGCAGTGTATATCCGATAGATCCCCATAACGGTTGTCCTACATATGCAGTGTTATTAGGTAGAGGGATAGCAGCACTACCAAAGAAAGGTGTTCCTTGTTCTACAATTAAGATGTCGTTTTCTTGTAAGAAATGGTACATTTGCTGCCAAAAACGTTTTTGTGTGACCATTTGTGCTTTTGGATTGAACTCTTCAGTAAAAGGTGATGGTGCTGAAATAAATGGCTTAATTTCAAGAGTATCTTTATTACGATGCGCAATTGAATCACTTAAATGTTGTAAAACATCCTGCATTACAACTGGACCGTATTTTTTATCTATAATTTTCACAGTGTAGGGATGGATTTCTATAACTTGTTCTTTTGTAAAACCTTGTGTGAAGCCGCCTGTAATAGTATCAGTTAACTTCACACCAATACTAATAATACAATCAGATTCATCAATTCTTTTTCTCAAGTACGGAGAACTTACATCACCAGTATAAATCCCTATAAATTGAGGGTGTTTTTCTGGGAATATTCCTTTTCCCATACTTAACGTCGCGATGGGAAACCCAGTTTTTTCTACAAATTGATGTAAATTTTCTTTAGCGTGAAATCGATCTACTTCAAAATCAGCTAAAATTACAGGTTTTTTGGCGTTATTTATTATTGAAGTGGCATGTAGTAGCATTTTATCCAACGCTTCTTTATTACTTAAAATCGGTTTATATAAAATTGGTTCTGTAGGTTTATTAATTGGTTTATTATATACATCAATCGGCAAATTAATATGAACCGGGCGTTTTTCATTCCAACATGCACGTAAAACACGGTCAATTTCCTCAGCAGCATGCTCAGGTTTTACATTTGTTTGTGCCACAGTGATTTCTCGATACATATTGGAAAAGTGATCGAACTTTCCATCTCCTAACGTATGATGGACGATTGCTCCATTTTCCATTACTTTTGTTGGTGGCGTACCCGTGATTTTTATAACTGGCACGTTTTCCGCATATGAGCCAGCAATACCGTTAATAGCGCTTAATTCTCCAACTCCGAAAGTAGTAATAAGAGCAGCGATTCGTTTTATGCGAGCGTACCCATCTGCTGCATATGCAGCATTTAATTCGTTACAATTGCCAATCCACTTTAAATTTTCATGTGCTACCACATCATCTAAAAAAGCAAGATTATAATCACCAGGAACCCCAAATATATGTTCAATTCCTAATTCATGTAGTCTATCCAATAAATATGTACTTACAGTATATTGTTTTTTCAAATGAATCATCTCCTAATTATGCAATGAATGTTTCAATAGACTAAATAAGTTCTAATGCGTTGATTAAAATATTCATTACTAGATTGTGGTATAATTTACATACAGGGGGAAAGTAGATGACACAACATAAAGAAGAACAGATGAATGAGGCATTAGCATTATTTTATTTTGCATATAAAACATTTACTGAAAAGCCAGATGAAATTATAAAAGAATATGGCATTCAACGAGTACATCATCGAATTTTATTTTTTATCGCACGTTTTCCAGGGATAAGTGTAAATGAGTTATTATCACTATTAGAAATAAGTAAACAAGCTCTCCACGGACCGCTACGTCAACTTGTGGAAAAGGGCTTAATTGAGAGTAATGAAGCTATGCATGATCGACGTGTGAAACAGTTGTCTTTAACAGAAAAAGGTACAGATTTAGAGAAAAAACTGAGTGATGTACAAAGACAACAAATGGGTGCTATTTTTTCAAAATTTGGTGAATCATGTGAGGACAATTGGCACCAAGTTATGAATGAAATGGCAAATAGCCGATCAGGTTTTGATGCTTGGATAACGAAACGTGAACTACCAGTCGATCAAAAATAATGAAAAAACTTCTGTTTTTATCGTTTGAAAAAGAACAAATTTTATCCATACATTTGGCAACTATGATTTGGTCATAGAGTGAATGGATAAAAAGATACATTACTAGATACTTTATACGTGTACGCAATGGAACAATAAAATTCACATTTCCGAAAGGGGAATTATAATGATAAAACTTGTACTTATTCGTCACGGACAAAGCTTATGGAATCTTGAAAATCGCTTTACTGGATGGACAGATGTTGATCTATCAGAGAATGGATTAAGTGAAGCGAGAGAAGCAGGAGCAATATTAAAGAAAAACGGATATACTTTTGATGTGGCTTATACATCTGTATTAAAACGCGCAATTCGGACGTTATGGATTGTACTTCATGAGATGGATCTTACTTGGGTCCCAATACATAAATCTTGGAAGCTAAATGAAAGACATTATGGTGCATTGCAAGGGCTGAATAAAGATGAAACTGCACAAAAATATGGTGAGGAGCAAGTTCATATTTGGAGAAGAAGTGTTGATGTAAGACCACCGGCTCTTACTGAAGACGATCCTCGATATGAAGCGACCGATCCAAGATATAAAACACTCAAAAAAGGTGAATTTCCATTAACTGAATGTTTAGAGGATACGGAGAAGAGAGTACTTACTTATTGGCATTCAGAAATTGCGCCGACATTAAAAAGTGGTAATAAAGTAATTATTTCATCACACGGTAACACAATTCGCTCGCTAGTAAAATATTTAGACAACCTTTCAAGTGATGGTGTAGTTTCATTAAATATTCCCACTAGCATTCCGCTTGTTTATGAATTAGACGAAAACTTACGTCCGATTCGTCATTATTATTTAAGTATGGATGGAGAAGTACCTGAAGGGGAAATTCCGAAACATATTTCTTTTTAATACGAAAATTTGAAATGAATGCTTGTCTACATATACAATATAGACTCATGGTAAAGTGAAATTTTAATCAGTGGGGGTCTTACTGCCCACAAATAACAGGATAAAAGACGTGGTACTTTCTAATATATATGCGATGTAGCTAATTTTAGAAGCTTGTCCACGTCTTTTGTCATAAAGAGAGCAGCTTGCGCATGTAATGATATCGTGAGTAGTTTTTGAATGGAGGGTGATGTGATTAATGATCTCTAACATTCGAATTGGCTTATTTGTTTTAGCGATTGTCTTTGTAGTCCTTGTTTTCTTTTATTGGAAAAATGAGGAGTTATACGAGGAGAAAAAGCAACGTATTAGAAAGACTTGGTATGGTTTGTTTATCATATCTGTCACCGTGTATTTCATGATAAAAGGAATTGATTTAACCCTCTGGAAAAATCTTTTAATGTTTACTGCAATGGTTATTTTTGTTGATATTGCGTTCATTTTAACACCTAATATTTCTGAAATATGGGGTGCGAAATTTAGCGATATTGGCAAGACAGTTCAATCAATAAAACGATCATTAATTGCATCTAAAGCGAGAGGGGAAATATACACGACAATTATTCAAAATGTTAATCCATCAGTATTCGGTACGATGGAATGGCATACGGAAGAGGAATATACAAAGAGCTTAAATGCATTTTTAGATTCATATGGGGAAAAGATTGGTGCGAAAATTGTTGTTTTTGAAGCCGCGAAGGAATTAAATACAAACTTTCGTGGTATTCGCTCGCAATTTAGTATTATCGTTCCGTTAGAACATATCGAGCAATTGAATGAGCAGAAAGCGGTGCAAGTAGAAAATGTCGGGATTATACCAGCAAAAATAGTAAGTGACGTTTTCATTGTTATTGATGGAAAGAAAAATAACCTGCAAGATCGGGATTTTGAAAATGTATATAATTTAACAATACATCATAGTTATTTTAGTAAATAAGGACAGAATCTTTTTCTGTCCTTTTCTTCTATACATAAATTAAAAACAAAATCCGACAAAGTTGAATAAAATTGGACAATCATTCCTACACTAGCATGTAGAGGTGATTGTAGTGGTAAAAGATTATGACAATGATTTTTTTAAAGAAGATAACGAAGATACAACAGATTTCTCTTTAATAAAAGGGGATACGTTGCAGCAAGTAGAAGAATTAGAAGAAGAATTAAAAAGAAAATCATAAGTGTACACTCTTTCTACATTTGCTATATAATATAAATAAAAGGTTGTATCTTTTTGAAAAGGGGGAGAAGAGATGGCTGAAGTCAATGTACAAAAGTCTTCGTTTTTTAAAGAAAAAAAAGAAGAATCAAATACAGATTTCTCTCTTGTGAAAGGTGCATTAACGGAGAATATAAATCGGTTAGAGAAACTGATGAATAATAGTAGTTCAAAATATATACAGGTGAAAAGA
>NZ_QPEL01000205.1:0-5439 GCF_008368965.1 Bacillus sp. AY2-1
GAATCACTTGATGCAATTGAAAAAGCAATCGACCTAGGGGTCAATTTTATTGATACTGCTGATGTTTATGGATTAGGTCATAGTGAAACACTCGTTGCAAAAGCCATAAATAATTGCAGACAGGATATAATTCTTTCTACAAAAGGTGGATTAATCGGTCATCATTATGACCCAAATCAACCAGCAGTTTATGGAGATCCTCAACAGATCATTGATGCGTTTGAGGCTAGTTTACTGCGGCTTAAAACGAATTATATAGATGTGTACTTTTGTCATATTTGGTGGGATAAACCGGAAGAAACAGAAGCCTTTCTACAAGCTTTCCAAACCTTAAAAAAATCTGGCAAAGTGAGAGCAGTTGGCGTTTCTACTAATGATTTAGATTATATAAAACATTTTAATCAGAATAATGATTTAGATGTCGTACAATTCGATTATAGTATTTTGAATAAAGAACCTGAAAAAGACATCCTTCCTTATATTGAAAAACATAATTTAGGTGCTGTGATAAGAGGTCCACTTAAGATGGGAATTTTAACTGGGAAATTTAATCATGAAACTCAATTTCCAAGCGATGATTTAAGAAAAGATTGGCCAAAAGAAAAATGGTTTAAAGATAGCTTAAACACAGTAGAGAAATTACGTTCACTTGTACGTTCAAATCGAAGTTTAACGCAAGTTGCTTTACGTTATGTTTTAAGTCACCCTGCCGTTTCAGTTGCTATTCCTGGTGCAAAAAATTCTACTCAGGTTGAAGAAAACTCTTCACATTTAATTCGCCCATTATTATTAGATAATGAAATTGAATTCATTAAACAACTTTGATCAAATAATTATTCTTCCATAAAAAATCATGCTGATTTTTCTACCAAATCCATACTACTACTTCTTCTCCACTAGAACATATCTTTAGCACTTCCACCCTATTTTTTTATCTTTTCCCAACAATATCTACAGTTTATAAGGTAGTTGAATCCTTTTATTCAACTACCTTATAATACGTTCTACATTATATTAAAATATCTACTACACTAGTTGAATACATGCTAAGGCAACATGCAAACCGAATAAACAATTAATTCAGAAATATTTTTAGAAACTTCATTATCTCACAATTACTTTTTTTAAAATAAATCAAAAAATTTTTCTTTACTTTAAATTCCATAATTCATATAATCTTCTATGGAATTACATTTTTTTCTAAATAGCTCCTCATTTCTAAGTATTCAAAAGGGCAATTACAAATTATTATACCCTTATGTTTAACCAAGTAAAATAAAAATCCAGTTTTTCACAAGGAGAAGTGACTGCATGCAAGATATTTTAAAACTATTTCCGAGCGTTGACGGAAATGAAGAAAAACAACAACTTTTATTAGAATCTATGCAGAAAATAATTAAAAATCTTGATCAACTAAAAAATGAAGAGCGAGCTACTTTAGGTAAATGTGAGGAAAAATCAGAAGGATACTACAATGGCTTAATTCAACAAAGTCATATTCCACTAGCTGGAATCACTATGTCTGAGGTTATAGAAGAGCTAAACCAGTTTATGAATGGACATCCGTATCCAAATAAATATTACTTGTCTAACGCTGTACCACTACCAAGTATACCTTCAATATTAGGTGTAATAACCATGGCCCTTTTAAATGGTAATGGTGTTTGGGATGTATATGGTCCAGGGGCAGCAGAAGCAGAAGTAAAAGTTGTATCCATGCTTTCAAAATTGATAGGTTATAATCCACATAATAGCGGTGGCTATACAACATGGGGTGGACAAGGATGCGTGTTTTCTAGCTTGCGTTTAGCAATTTCTAAACAATTCCCATCAGCAAAAGAACATGGTGCTCCACAAAATGTATATTGCTTTGCTTCTGAAAATGCACATTATAGTTTATTAAAGTCAGCTGAAGCAACTGGCATTGGGTCAAATCACTTAATAAAAGTGAAAACTGATCCTTATACAAGTTCTATGGATATAGAAGACTTAGAGGCTAAAATGATACAGGTTATTAACAATGGCGGTATCCCCCTTTATATTCTAGCTACTATGGGATCAACAGACACATTTACTATTGATGATATAAGAAAAATTAAAGAAAGCGCTGAAGCAATACAGAAAAAATATAAATTAAAACCTATTTATATCCATGCTGATTCTGCAATGGGCGGATTCTATAGTTTCTTTAATAATTATAGTTTTGAAGAAAATTCACTCTCATTTGAACCTAATGTGAAAAATGCCTTACAATACGTACAAGATAAAATGCAATATATGTCCCTTGCAGACAGTGTATGTTTTGATTTTCATAAATTAGGACAAACACCTTATGCTTCAAGTATTTTAATCGTAAAAAATCATACTGATTTACAACTGATGGACATTGAACAAGATGATACACCTTATCTTGGTAATAGATCATATGGGAGTTATCATACAGGCTATACCTTAGAATGTTCACGAGCTGGTAGCGCTATTCCGATGTATATCAATCTTTTAGCCTTTGGTGTTGAAGGATATCAAAAATTACTAGCAAATTATATTCGTGTAAATCTATTATTTAGAGAAAAGTTGCGCAAAGCCCTGCCTCAAGTCGCAATCACAAATGATTTTACATATGGACCAATTACAACTTTCCGTTTCTATATGAATGGAGATGGCCAAGAAAATTGGGAAAAAGAACGAATAGGCCTTGCAACAAAAGAAGAGATTGAGGATACAAACCGATTGAATATTGAACTATTTAATTACCTAGGAGAAAATCGCGAACAAGTATTTTTTGGTGATACAACTCGTTCTTGTGTAGTAGATGTAATAAACAGTTGTGATAGAAATCCGATTTCCACATTAAAATTCTTTTCTATCTCTCCATATACAACTGTTGAATGTATAGATGAGATCGTAGAATTTCTTTATGAACATATTTCGATTGCTACTAAACAGATTTATTCATATGTTTAATAACCATTTTTGTTAGCGCTTTAATAGTTAAACTTAACTTAACTTAACTAAATTAAATAAAATTATTAATCCTTTTAATTACTATTCACTAAATCAGGAAAGAGGAAAAACATATGAATATAGAGCTACTTGATACACATCACGTGAAAGATGCGGCACATTTACTGGCACATTCTTTTGTGAATAATGAACCTCTTGTAAGCAGTTTACAAATTCCTTTTGCTCCTTTTCACAAAATGTGCGAAGAAATGATGAAACAAGCTGTATCTCAGGCTATGTCATTTGTAGCAATAGAAAATTTTCAAATTGTTGGGGTTCTTTTAACAAAAAAAGTAACCCAGCCACTAATAGATGCAGATAAAGCGACTGAACTATGCCCACAAATGGAACCTATTTTTCAACTTTTAGATACATTAGAGACAGAATCTATTGAGTTTTCTCATTTAGATAAAGAAAAATTGGTCTATCTAGATATGGGCGCTTGTCATCCAGATTGGATGGGAAGTGGTATAGTCACTACCCTGCTTTCACATGCCATTCAAGAAATAAGTAAAAAAGATTTTGATTTTATTGCTGCTTGTACAAATAAAATTTCTCAAAAAATCCTAAAAAAACTGTGTACGACCTATCAAATGAATGAAATAGTGTATAGTAATTTTCTTTATAAGGAAACATACCCATTTGCTAATACAACAACTTCCTTAACAGCTCAATTACTATATATACCTCAATCTCAATTTGTCATTCAGGCTATATAATTTGGTAAACTACCCGTTTTTAAACAGTCTTATAAGGCTGTTTAGAAGGTTCTAGTGCAAAAACTTTAGGACAAAATTTTGAACATACTAATATTACTAATCTAAAGAAGGTGCGTGATTAGTATGGAAAAGGAAAATCCTTATCCATTTCTCAATATTCGATTATATGTTTCTTGACCACTGTCAAAGTAAATTGTGCATAGTTGACATGTTTTTTAACTAAATGCCCGGCAACTTTTTTATTCAGTAAGTATCGATTTGAAACTATTTTAACACTATATTGAATATTTCCTTCCTAGCAACGCTTCAAAATCTCCTCAGTTTATATAAAATGAGGAGATTTTTTTAGTGGAAAGCTTTCTTGTTACATCCTTAACTTTCTAGCGCTGTTTTACCACGATGTCCAGCCACCGTCAATACAAATATTTTGCCCCGTTACATAACTTGAGGCATTAGATGCAAGAAAAACAATCAATCCTTGTAATTCCTGCGGATTTCCTATACGACCTAGCGCTGTTTTTTTATTTAAATTTCGAATAAATTCTTTATTTTTCTGAACTTCTATATTAGGAAATGGACCTGGAGAGATAGAATTAGCTCTAATTCCTTTTAAACCATAGTGACACGCAAGATACCTGGTAAACTGTATGATAGCAGCTTTTCCTGCTCCATAATTTGGAGGATTATTAAAGCCTGAGTCGCCGTAAATAGAAGGGTCTGGGGAAACAACACCATACATTGAAGAGATATTAATAATATTTCCTTTATTCTTCGGTAGCATATATTGTAATGCCTTTTTAGTAACTCGAAACACATTATTTATAGAACCATCAATTCCTGTTTCCCACTCCCATTCTGTCATTTCTTCAATAGTCTTTCCCGCTCCAAAGTAAGCATTATTAATAAGAATATCTATCTTATTATCTAAATTGTAAATCTCCTCAAATGTATGGTTTATTGAATTACTATCTGAAACATCTAGAGCATATCCCTGACATTTCACATTATATTTTTGATTTAACTGATCAGCCAAATTCATACATTTTTCTTTGCTTCTACTAACTATCATAACGTTTGCGCCATACTTAGCTAGCCCTTCAGAAATTGCAGAACCAAGATAACCAGATCCACCAGTAACAATTGCATTTTGGCCTTTTAAACTAAATAATTCATGTTGATTCATTACTTACCCTCCATAAGTTCGGATTAATAATTATCTCAGGTATATCCTTAAATAATTTCTTTGCAGTATTAAGAACTTTCTCTTCTAATAAAGGTGAATTACAGATTTGAATATTTTCTTTTAATTGATCTACTGTTTCACACCCAATAATAATCTTATCAATTTCTTTCAATTCTCGAACAAATAATAAAGCCAATTGCGCTCTACTTAAATTGAACTCCCGAGCTAAAAACTCAAATTCTTTTATTGGTTTTTTAGCGATTTGTAAATAATCGGGGATTTTTTCCGCATCCATTAATAGCAACCCTTGAAGATATGGACTTCTAGCATGTATTTCTATTCCTTTTGTTTTCAGCTTTTGTAGTAGTCCTGAATGAATTAGACGTTGATCAAATATATTTAAAGGGACTTGAATCATATCAAAACAATCAAATTCCAAAAAACGCTTAACTTCATCAGGTGTATAAACGGATACACCAATCTTTTTGATTACTCCCCCTGATTTCAATGTATTTAATTTTTGAATGATATATC
>NZ_QPEL01000206.1:0-3985 GCF_008368965.1 Bacillus sp. AY2-1
TCTAGTAACATTTTACTATTAATAAACACCAACTCTTTTATACCTATCCCTGCATACATTGTACTCGCCAATCCGAATAAAACTATTATACTAAAGGCGAATCCGAACCAATTAAATCTTTTCTGAACAATAGTTGTTGATTGGAATAAACAAGCTAATGTACTATAAAATATGAATTGTACAAAGAATTGTTCAATTGCAGATGCTCCTAAATTTACATGTTCTATTTTATAAAATGTATCCTGTAAAAACAAAGCTTGAAGACATGAAAACAATGCTGATTGCAATAAATTAAAACATATTGAACCAATCAAAAATTGCAACCTAGTGACACCAAACGAGACGACTGTAGGAAAAATATCAAGTTGAATAAGAAACACGCTTATCACAATAAACATTACGATTACAATTGATGAATTATTAAAGATATCGTGTAAAAATGCTACCTTTATTCCCTTTAAATCAGTTGCAGTCATTGTCCCTTTTATAAGTAATGCCACAGTCCAAAAGATAAGAATGGCTTTATACTGATATTTTATATGTAACTTCAACTGCTTCATTAACATCGTCATTTTATTTCACCACCAGTTATATAAATAAATAGTTTTTGTAATGTAATTCTATCAATTGATAATCCTTCTTTTTCAAGAGAGTAATAATCTTCATTAGAAAGTTCTTCCCATATAACAGAAATCCCCTTATTTCCATAAACTTCTCGATTTATAACTTTTTTATTAATTGAAAACTCACCTACTTTATCTTTTTTCCCTGAAATAATATGACCTTGTCGTAATAAATCTTCCACTGATGATTGGACAACAAGTGCACCTTCTTTTATGATAATTACATCTTCGATAACATGGGTTACTTCTTCTACTAAATGAGTTGATAATATAATTGTTCTTGGATGCTCACCATAATCTTCTAATAGTAAACTATAAAACAACTCTCGATGTGCTGCGTCTAAACCGGTAGTCGGTTCATCAAAAATTGTAATCGGCGCCCTACTTGCTAATCCTTGAATAATTCCTACTACAGTTTGCATTCCATGTGATAATTTATGGTATTTGTCTTTCAAATTAAGTTGAAATCTCCTAGCAAGTTCTTCAGCAAACTCTTGATCCCAGTTTTTATAAAACATGTTACATAAATTAAAAATATCTTTTACTTTATCATTTAAATATGCAACTTCTTTAACTCTAACAAAACAAATATTTTGCATTGCTTTACTATTTTCAAATACATTTTCACCAAATATTGATACACTTCCACTACTTGAAGTAATTTGACCTGCAAGTAAATTTAATAAAGTCGTTTTCCCTGCTCCGTTCCTTCCAAGCAAACCATATATTTTATTCTCTTCCAATGAAATCGTTACTTCATTTACAGCTATTTTCTTTTTATACTTTTTCGTTACATCTTTCGTTTCAAGTGCAATCATCCCTCTTTCCCCTCCTTCGTAATCTTTTGAATCATATCCATCAATTCATCTTTTGATATTTCTAGTACTTTCGCCTCTTCCCACACTTTAGGTAAATATTCAGTCATAAAAGTATTTTGTCTTTTTTTTAGTACAACTTCTTTTGCTCCTTTTGCAACAAACATCCCGATCCCTCTCTTTTTATATAAAATCCCCTCATCCACTAATACATTCACCCCTTTAGCTGCCGTAGCCGGATTTATTTGTAACATCTTCGCAAATTGATTTGTCGATGGAACTTGTTCTTCTTCAAGCAATATGTCTTTTAAAATATCAGATTCAATCGTTTCTGCAATTTGTATGTATATTAATTTATTTTGTTCTAGAGTCGGCTTCACATTTTCACCACCTTAGGTTCATAGGTTCATTACTTATGTAATTAACCATATCACATAGAATTATTTTTTTCCATTAATTTCTTTTACAAAAATAGAGAGTCATTCAATTAAGAATGACTCTCTTTCTAAAAATTCGAAGTTTAAACTCTTGTTCTCAAATTTTTTCATTTATACCATTTTGACAAAAATTAAACTGTTGTCCCTCAATACATTTTGTACGATCTACTACTTGCCCTAAATGATAGCTTGTATGCTCAACTAAATGTAATAGACTTTGAAGATCAATATGCCTTTTTTCTTCCCAGACCTGTATATATGCTTTTCCCCACTCATCAAATATTTCTTCAACAGTTTTTAACAAAGCTTCAGAGCTTATTTGTTTCACTGGAAAATATTCTTCAATTCCATTTTCAAAAACTATATTTGGATCCTTATAACGCCTTGTATTTCTCTGTAAATGTTCACAAATATGTAGTACGATTCCACCAATTGAATTAACAGAGGTCTCTTGTTTCCACAAATCTTCTTCACTAACGAGCCTAATTGCCTGTACTAATTTAGGTAAATAATGATCCTGCATTCTATGATAAGAAATTTTGTATACTAACTCCATCTTCTCCCCTCCATTATTTCAACTGGCTTACTGGATATTTAGCAAATAAAGATTTCCGAAAATCTTTATCTTCCACAAGCATTTTAATTTTTTCTTCATTGCCGTTAAAGAACTTTATAACTTTATTTTTATCCCATATATCTTTTTCTTTTGGAAAATCATCGAATTCCCTATGCAAAATTGATAACATTTCTTCCCTCGTTATCTTAAAGTTTTTATTTTCTATTTGAAACTCATAAGCTTTTGCGTTTGGTACTAAAATTACTAGATAGGTAGCATTAAAGAGAAAATTCTTCTTCATCGTATCTTTCTCATCAAACCAATACGTCTCAATCATTTCTTCTGTAAGAGCTCCACTCTCTTTTGCACCATAGTTCACTTTTATATTTTCATTTTCTAAACTTATACTTTGAACTGTTCCACCACCGGATAAATGATTAATAATTGCAACCACATCTGAATTATTACCAACGTATGTCCCAGTATATTTCTTAAAATCATCTGACCTAACATCATATATATCTTTTATTCTTTCTCCGTTAGAACAAGCCGTAATGAATAAAAAAATTGTTAGCATAACGATCATGTTATGATGCATATATTTCATTTAGCATCCCCCATTTTTATCGATATTTCGTTAATTACAATATTTACTTTCAAATCCCTTTTTAAATATACGCATTTTAATCAAAATTAAAAATTTTCATTTTTTATGTTTACAATTATCCATTAATTGTATATACTTACTAACGTAAGAAAAAAATTCTAAAAGGAGGTCGAAGGAAATGATGAAATTACAATTACATGCATTAACTTTAGCGTTAACTGCACCTGTGTTTTCTGGACAATTAAATATGAATTCGACCACCCTAATGGAGAATTGAAAATCGTACTTTATTTCATTTAATTCATAAATTCGCCACAGGAGGTCGTATACTTTCCTGTGGCTTTTTCACGCCCCGCCATAGGAGAACTGTATCTTCCTGTGGTTTTTTTGCGCGGTTTTTTTAGTCTCTTACATTATTTTTCTAAGAAAGGAGCAACATTCAATGACTATTAGCGTATTGTTTTTAAGTATTACGATTCAAAGAAATACAATTTCCAAAGATGAAATTCTTCATAATGAGCAAATTGAAAAAGCTATGAATGATGTTAAGGAGCGCCAAGCACTTTACTGTGATCACCTGTAATTCCTTTTCGAAAGGAGGAATTCATTTATGACTTTTCATATTTTCTTTTTTACGACTGTGCTTCAAAAAAATACTTTATCTGAAACTGAAATCATTCGTAAACAACAGTTAAAACAACTGACTGATAAAATAACTGACATTAAAAGTTCATACTACACTCAAATGTATTAAAAATATATTTTAAAGGGGTAATATATTCATGAAATTTAAAGCATTCTTTTTAACAATCACCATTCAAAAACGTAAGCTTTCACAGAAAGAGATTTTACGTGAGCAACACATCCAAAACATTATGGACGAAGTAAAAGAGCGCCAATCTTCTTATTACACTCGTCTTTTCTAAATCACTTATAAAGGGGTAATT
>NZ_QPEL01000207.1:0-12775 GCF_008368965.1 Bacillus sp. AY2-1
TTGGTGAGGGCTGATAATCAGTTGGGGATGAACAAAACCCCCACTGATTAAAGTTTCACTTTATCAATTTTTAGTTTCTTTTCCTTATTTAATTCTGTTTTGCAATCTAATAGAATGTTCATAAAAAATAAGCCTGCAATTTACGCAGACTTATTTCACACACTCCTGAAAATGTTCTTGGAACCACTCTTTATTAATATCTCTTCCGATAAAAACTACTTCACTTACTCGCTCTTCGCCCTCTTGCCACTCTCTATCGTACGAAGCGGCAAATAAAGTATGTACACCTTGGAAAACGATACGTTTATCTACTCCATCTATCGATAAAATTCCTTTGTAACGATATAAATATTCCCCTAGCTCTTGAACGACAGCTGACATCCACTCATTAAGCTTTTGTAAATCTAGCGGACGTTCTTCACGTAATACAAATGATTTCACACCTTCTAAGTGGTTATGTTCTTTATGAGGGTAAATTTGCAACGTATCTTTCGTTTTAAACGTTTGAATTTGTAATAAAGATGGTATATCTACCTCACAGTTAGTCGCCTCGATTAACTTTGCAGTCGGATTAATTCCTTGAATTTCATGCAAGAGATTTTCTTTCTCACTCTCTTCAATTAAGTCTAATTTATTTACTAAAACGACATCAGCAAACGCAATTTGCTCTTTTGCTTCTAATCCTTTTTCAAAATGTTTATGTATATGATAACTATCTACCACCGTTACAACACCATTAATTTGGTATGCAGATTGAATGACTGGATCTAAAAAGAATGTTTGAATAATCGGCCCTGGATTTGCAAGGCCAGTCGTTTCAATTACTAAACCATCAAAATCCATTTTCCCTTCTGCTTTTACGTCCAGTAACTGTTTTAAAGCAACAAGTAAATCTTCACGTACAGTACAACATAAACAACCGTTTGTCATTTCCATAATTTCTTCTTCCACATTCATAATCAACTGATTATCAATGCCAATTTGTCCTATTTCATTTACAATCACCGCTAATTTCTTACCGTGATTTTCTGATAAAATACGATTTAATAAAGTCGTTTTCCCTGATCCAAGAAAACCAGTTAATATTGTTACTGGAATCATTCCTTACATCTCCTTATAGCTATATGTTTCTACATTATAGCATATAGAGAAAATCATTTTTTTAGCAAAACATATTTATTGTATGTACGCCCCCCAAACTATATAATAATACGTAGTAAGAAAGCCTTTTCAAAATAATAATCATTCATCAAGGGGGTACTTATAATGGAACGAGTTCAAATGAATGAAACGCTAGAATTCTCTCGTATTATTCAAGGATTTTGGCGTTTAGCAGAATGGAATATGACGAAACAAGAATTACTTTCTTTCATTGAAGATTGTATGGATATGGGAATTACTACTTTTGATCACGCTGACATTTACGGCGGATATACGTGTGAAGGATTGTTTGGAGAAGCTTTACAATTAAAGCCTTCCTTACGAGAAAACATGCAAATTATTACAAAGTGTGGAATCGCTCCCCCATCACCAAAATTTCCAGAGCGATATGTTGCTCACTACAATACTAGTGCAGAGCACATTATTCAAAGTGCAGAAGCATCACTAAAAAATTTACATACAGATTATATTGACGTATTACTTATTCATCGTCCCGACCCTTTTATGGATCCAAATGAAGTGGCAAAGGCATTTTCACAATTAAAACAAGAAGGAAAAGTTCGTCACTTCGGTGTATCTAACTTCTTACCTTCACAATTTAATATGTTAAGTTCTTACTTAGATTTCCCGCTTATTACGAACCAAATTGAAGTTTCTGCATTGCAGCTTGAGCACTTTGAAAAAGGGACAATTGATTTATGCCAAGAAAAACGAATCAATCCAATGATTTGGTCACCTCTTGCTGGTGGGGAAATCTTTACTGGTCAATCAGAACGCGCCGTACGTGTACGTGAAACTGTGCAAAAAGTTGCTACTGAGCTAGGTGTTACTAGTATCGATACGGTTATGTATGCTTGGTTACTTGCGCATCCAGCTAACATGATGCCAATCGTTGGATCTGGTAAATTAGATCGTGTAAAAACGGCCGCTCTTGCTACAAAAGTTAACTTAGACCGTCAACAATGGTTTACAATTTTCGAAAGCTCTAATGGACATCCTGTACCATAATGCATAAAAAGAAGAGCTGTTTTCTTACAGCTCTTCTTTTTCATATGTATTTCTAGTCATAGCAAATACACACATATCCCTTAATCCGTTTCCATCTACCGCAACGCTCGCACTTTCTAACGTACCTTCTAACTTAAAGCCTAATTTCTCAGGTATCGCTCTACTCTTCTTATTGAAAGAATCACAACGAATTTCTACACGGTTTGCTTTCAATTCAGAAAAAGCATAATCCGTTATACCTTTCGCAGCCTCTACCATATAGCCTTTTCCACTAAACCTTGTATCAATCCAATATCCGATTTCAAATTGAGGTATATCCCAATTAATACGATGTAATCCGGCTGAAGCAATAAATTCACCTGTTTCTTTCGAAAATACTAGTAATCTTAAATCTTCACGTTGCAAAAATTGAATATGTGATTTTCTAATACTTTCTTCTATTTCTTCCTCTGTTTGCTCTTTTTGTGCAAAAGCCATCCAAGGTTTTAGTTCTTGTATTGAAGCTTGAATTGCATCATATACAACTTTACCATCTCCTGGTTTCGGCATTCGAATAAAAAGCCTGTCAGTATAAAATTCAGAAGGAAAATCGAATAATAACGGATTCACTGTAAACACTCCCTATAATTCTTTTATATATAATAATATCCATCTCAATTTATATAGTACAGAATTTTCTGAATTAAACACATTTTACTCATTCACTTCCATCGCTACAAAAATTCCAGATTCAATCGCACCTTGAATCCATCCGTGATATAGCGTTGTATGATCTCCAGCGAAGAATATTCTCCCCTCTGGTTTGACAATCGCTGGTTGTAGCTCAGATTCTTGACCTGCTTGAAAAAGCGCAAATCCTCCAAGCGCATACGGATCCAATGTCCAGCTTTTTGATATTCCAGATATGAACTCATCATACACTTGACCTCCTAATATTGTTGCTAAGTTGTGTAAGGCGTAATAAATACGATCGCCTTTTGATAAACCATCCCATAACAATGCATCGTAAGACCATGTATAGCTACCTAACATCATAGCAGGTCCTTTTTCTCCAATTCCATGACTTGGATAATAGGCATAACGAATTGGCAAATCTGTTATAATTCTGCCACCTAATTGCCCTTGTTCTTCCCAAAATCTGCTTTTAAATTGAATTCCTATTTTCGTCGCAGGCATGTAATGCAATTCACGAATTGCTTTCCATTTTTCATGAGATATAGAATCAAACGGATCTACTTCTACAAAACGCATTGTCGAAAACGGGATAGTAACAATAACTAAATCTCCTGTAATACTACTATATTCAAAAGTTTCCTCGTTCCGATAGAAAGCTGTCACACCATTATCGTGTTGATGTAACTTCATTAATTTTTGATTATATATAATATTTTCTTCTAATTGCGGTAAAAATGACTTTGGTAATCTATCATTCCCGCCCATAATTTCACAAAATCCGCTCTCCTCTTGCATAATGTATAGAAATCGTAAAGTCTCTACAAACGACCGCTCTAAAAAACCTTCTAAATCTAATAGAACACCGATCATCTCAATTGTTACTGGCGAAAAGTAAGTATTATACTGATAAGGATGATACTTTAAAAATTGTCCTGTGGAATATCTCCCAAAATCCTTCACTACAACATCCCAATTTTTCTCTGGATTTCTTTTAATAAAATTTATTATCGGCTGTACTGCTAATAACAATAGTTCTTCAGACGTTTTTCCCACTTCGTTCATTTCCACAGGATACCTTAAAATACTCGGATCCTTTTCATATTGTTTCAACGTCGTTTTCCGTCCATTTACATAAATAATATCCGTCTCATTCCTATTAATAAAAGGACTCACCTGTAGCCCAAATTTTCTTATATATGCCATCGTTAACCTATGTGTATACGGAATTCTCATTGCTCCCACATCTAAATATAATCCGGTATCTTCCATTCTAACTGTCTCTATACGGCCACCTACCCGGTTGTTTGCTTCAAAAATTTTCACATCATGTCCTGCAGCCTTTAATAAAGATGCTGAAACTAATCCAGCCATACCAGCTCCCACTACAATAATTTGTTTTGGACTTATCGTCTTCTTCAATCCTTTATCTATAACTTTTAACGCTTCATCCATTTCAGTGTTATACATTATATCTTTCTGCACAATTCCACCCCTTATTTCATCAAATGGACGTTAGTGGTTTAGTGCATTTTATTCATAGATCTCCATAAACATAACACCATTGCAATTTGAATATTCACTAAAAATACATAAGAGACAGATTTCATATTTCTTTATGCTTCGTATAATATAGCAACTGCAAAGAAGGAGTGGTTAAAAATGAAACATACTTATGACTACCATGCTACAAAAAAACATTTAGAATTAAAGAAACAAAACTTATGTAAAAAACTTAGCAATATGACACTATCTGCAAAAGAACGTGAACAGCTAAAACGTGAAATTGACAACTATGAATATATTTTAAATCTAGTCGAAATGAATCATTATGAACGCGGATTTTCTCATTAAAAGCGGAAATAAGATTATCCGCTTTTCATTTTGAGCATTTCACTACGCATTTTTCATAAGTAAATATATAATAGGATGTACATTAAGATTGAGAGGTATATTCTATGATCAAGTTAAGTGTATTAGACCAATCACCTATTTCAGATGGTAGCACAGCAGCCCAAGCTTTTTCACATACAGTTACGCTTGCACAAGAAGTTGAAAAACTCGGATTCACACGTTTTTGGGTATCCGAACATCATAATTCCGTAGGCTTAGCTGGTTCAAGTCCAGAAATACTTATTTCTCATATTGCCGCAAAAACGGACCATATTAGAGTCGGTTCAGGTGGTGTTATGTTACCGCATTATAGCCCATATAAAGTCGCTGAGAATTTCCGTGTTTTAGAAGCACTGTATCCAAATCGTATCGATCTCGGTGTTGGTAGAGCCCCTGGTGGTATGCCAATAGCAACTCGCGCACTTCAAGAAGGGAAAATGGTCTCACTTGATCAATATCCAGAACAAATTGCAGACGTTGCAATGTACATACATGATCAAGTACCAGAAAACCATCACTATGCAAACTTAAAAGCCACTCCAGTTATCCCAACATCTCCTGAAATGTGGATGCTCGGTTCTAGTGGAGAGAGCGCTAAAATTGCTGCAAACAACGGAGCTTCTTTCGCATTTGCACAATTTATTAATGGCTTTGGAGGCCCTGAAGTTATGAGGGCTTACCAAGAACAATATCAGCCCTCATTTTTAGGAGATAAACCAAAGTCAATCGTTGCTATTTTTGTTATTTGCGGAGAAACAAATGAAGAAGCAGAAAAAATTGCTTCTAGTTTAGATTTATCAATCTTATTATTAGAGCAAGGAAAACCAACTACTGGTACACCTTCTATTGAAACTGCTCAAAATTATTCATACAGCGCTTATGATTTATTCCGTATAAAAGAAAATCGTCAACGTATGATTGTTGGTGATCCGTCTTCTGTAAAAGAAAAAATAATAAACTTAAGCAAAGCATACAATACTGACGAATTTATGATTGTCACGATTACTCATCAATTCGAACATAAATTAAAGTCTTATCGCTTACTAGCAAATGCTTTTAATTTATAATTCTAAAAAGAGATGCATCACATATGATGCATCTCTTTTTCTTACTACTTATTGTTTTCATTTCCTATATATTCAATAGCTTCTTTTAATAGCTCATCAAAGTTAATAGGATAATTATGATCTAAGTCAGGCACAACTTTATACTTATGTTCTATATTCTTATCTCTTAATAGTTGTACAAATTGCTGCACGGATTCGAAACAATCTTCATCTTGATCCCCGCATACTATATATCCTTTTATATGTTTATCCTGCAGCACACTCAACAACTCATCCCATTCTTCAATCTTGGGAAGCCAGGGTGCCATAAAAACAAAACCATCTACATCTATATCTTTTTGTAAAATCGTATATAAAGCTACTCTTGCCCCTGCAGAAAAACCACCAATTATTACATTTTCTACTCTATAAACTTATTGTAATGCTCTTTTAATTCCCCTTTCCCTCTCTCTAGATCATCCCAAACAAATCCACCTGAAAACTGAATTTGTGAAGACTGTGGTAAAGCTAACGTGTAATCTTGTGTCAAAACTGATTTCCAATATGGCTCTACTATTTGAATATTTTCTTGGTCACCATGTAATGTAAGTAGTAGATTTCCCTCTTTCTTGCTGTATATATATTTCACGTCTGGTCTTTCCGTTTTATGTGCTAATCCTTCTCTTTCTTTACATAATTGAACCATTGTATGAAATTCTTCAAATTTATGTAGTGATTTTAAATCATCGTCCGAAATTAAATACTCATTTCCATACCAGAATCCCTTTTCTATAATGGCCTCTCTCATTAAATGTAATGCTTCTTTTTCAAGTCCCGATGCACTTGCGAGCGCATACTTAAAATTATATATTTGCGCCTCATTCCCTATTACACCTGTAGCATTTTCCATTATATAATTGTACGCTTCAAAACTTCCTTTATTTGCATAA
The DNA here is from genome assembly GCF_008368965.1 of Bacillus sp. AY2-1. Classification (NCBI taxonomy): domain Bacteria; kingdom Bacillati; phylum Bacillota; class Bacilli; order Caryophanales; family Bacillaceae; genus Bacillus; species Bacillus sp. AY2-1. The sequence continues at coordinate 6,731 of NZ_QPEL01000207.1, forward strand.
CAACGTAACGTTTCATTTAATAATTGAATGTAAGTCATACTATTTTTCATGTACCAATTCCCCCGAAACCTTTTATAATATTTTTTTGCGAATCTTTATACCACTTTGTATAACCTACGCTAACAATATCTTATTCTCAGAATGATGCTTAATAGTTACTCTTCCCTGTCCAATGCATTTAGTATAAATGAAAATAGACTGAAAAATCAATATTTTAACAAACAAAAAAAGACAACAATATATGTATTGTTGTTTTCATTACATCTACCCGCTCTTTTGTTTTTTTCTATCTGGTTTACTTGAAACTAAATAATGTTTTTCTGAAATATATAAGTCTCTTTTTAAGCTACGATTTAAGTAAGGTCCTAGTTTCATTCCGCATATGAGGCGATCTTCGCTACCTTCAACAATTGGGAACATTTCTTTTTCTGTTACGTATTGATCTACTGCTTTTTGTACGACATCAATTTCTTTCACTAGGTTTAAATTTTCTGCTGTATGTTCAAATACCTCAAGCGTTTCCTTCGTTATGAGAAAATCATTTGTTGGAAATGCAGGTAAATACGGTTTTAACAAATCATAATTCACTGTATAATCGTCATTTACTAATACTGTATAAACAATATTAGCATTCGTTTCTAAAAACTGAGCCATCGCTTGTTCTAATTCATCTTTCGTAATTTCCCGCTCTTCTTTTCCAGTTCTGAAAAAGCGAAACATCGCATCGCCTCCTTTTTACTATATTATAGCATAAAAGAAAACTGAAAAATCATAAAAAAACCCATTGAAATAATTTTTCAATGGGTTTCTATATATTTATCGTTATTTTAAGAATGCACTTAGCATCCATACATGTTGTTCTAATGTTGTATGAATTGCTAACAACATGTCAGCTGATGTTTCATCGCCAGCTTCGCCCGCAACTTCCATACCTTCTTTTAATTCTTGAATAAGTGCAGAATAATCATTCACTAATGTTTGCACCATTTCTTCTGCAGATTCTTTGCTTGTCCCTTCGCTGACACTAGATGTTGCGAGATATTCTTTCATTGTCGCTAATGGTTTACCTTCTAAAGCTAAAATACGTTCTGCTAACTCATCAATATACGTTCCAGCTTCATTATAAAACTCTTCAAATTTCTCATGTAATGTAAAGAAGTGTGGCCCTGTCACATACCAGTGATAATTATGTAGTTTCACATATAACACATTCCAGTTTGCTACCTGCTTGTTTAATACTTCAACAACATTTGTTTTCGTACTCATACAACCCACTCCTCTTATCATTTTGTAATGTTTATCTTTTAATAACCTAATTACATTTTACCATACATTCCCTTTCCTTTCGAACAATCGGCTTATATGTAACAAAGTTTTAACACCTTTAATACTTCCCTAATATCATTTAATTCATGTATTTTTTCAAACACTTCATACGTCTAATTGTCCAAGCTCATACATATGCATAATAGTACATCAAGCTCATCATAGTAGAAAGAGGGATAACATGGACAATCAACAATGGCAAGTAGCAAAGAAAGTAGCTGCTACTTATATCGGAACTGTCGTTGGAGCTGGATTTGCTACTGGACGAGAAATTGTTGAATTTTTCACAGTGAATGGATTATATGGGACAATTGGCATATGTGTAAGTGGATTTTTTTTTATTTGGCTCGGCACAAAGATGATGTTACTTTCATCGCAAATTGGGGCATTTTCAGCGCAAGAATTTAACAAATATTTATTTGGGGATGTATTTGGGAATGTTGTAAACACATTATTATTACTCGTTTTATTCGGCGTAACGAGCGTTATGTTATCAGGGGCTGGTGCAGTATTTGAAGAGCAACTTCGCTTACCAAGACAACTCGGTATTCTCATTACAGTTATCGCTTGTCTCATTATAAGTAGCCGCGGATTACAAGGTGTTTTTGAAGTAAATACACTTGTCGTACCTATTATGATGATTTTTATTATCGGACTTGCTATTACAACCTTTTTTCACGGTACACCTTCCATTAATAACACTATTCCTGCAGAGAGTTGGAATATGAAATGGATTACTAGCCCTATTACATATGTCGCCTTAAATCTTTCTCTCGCCCAAAGTGTTCTCGTCCCATTAGCCAGTGAAGTTAAGGATCGAAAAGCCATTTTTTGGGGTGGGATTTTAGGGGGTGCTGGACTTTCTTTAATTTTATTATGCAGCCATTTAGCAATCTTATCAGTCGATCAATTTTATCAATATAACATCCCAATGGCTGAAGTCATAAGAAGATTTAATGCAACTTTTCACTTCTTCTTCGTTCTCATTATTTTCGGTGAAGTTTTCACAACTTTAGTTGGTAATGTGTTCGGAATGACAAAACAGATGCAATCTATTACTGGGTGGAAAAATAACAATATTATTTTCTTTATTTTACTAATTAGTTATTGCTTTAGTTACATCGGTTACAGTGACTTACTTCACATTCTATATCCTATCATCGGATGGGTAAGTATTGTTATACTTCCAATCATTGCATTTAAACAACTTCAAAAAACATAAAAAAGCATCCATGTTATTGGATGCTTTTTTATGTTCATTCACAATCATCACATACTTCCCAGTACGGCCCCATTTCTAATGCTAAATATGGCTTTAATTGCAACCGAATCATTCGACTAGGCATGCGCTCTAAAACAAATTGAATACCCTCTTCATCTTCGTCTAATTCAACTTTTGAAATCGCAATTCTTTGCATAGTCGTAATGGGAATTCCATCTTTATATAAAGTGATTTTCACCTCATCGTATTCATTAAAATACAATTCGACACTCATTTGATTTTTCAGAATTTCATCAACAATTTTATATGTATCATTTTGTTCTTGGATTATATATTTCCATCCGCCTCTATCTTCTTTCGGAGCTGTTTGAAATAATGTCTCCAAATCCTCGTATAGCATAAGATAACCCCTCTCTTACTAAAAACGATGAGTATTTTATATACCCTTTATCTCTATCACTATCCATAGCTATTGTACCATATATCACCGTTCTTACCGTATTCATTTGCTTCATACATACTTATAAAACAACTAATTCTATCTCCATTATTATGTATATTACCTCATTACTCCATACTCTCTTACAAGTTCAAATAACATCAGACTTTAATCAATGCAAATATTCTCTACTGTCCGCTTTTATTAGCTTACAGCATTCACACTTTTACATATAGTAAGACTAACACAAATAAAAAAGGAGAGTGACTTATACCACTCCCCTTAAAAGAACTTCCCTATAGCTGCTAAAACTAATACGATTATTAAAATTGCGAATAATAATGAGACAATGAAACTAAAAATAGGTAACGCTTTCTTTTCATTCTTCTTAAATAGTAACTTTAAACTAAGAAAAATATTTACTGGTACAAGTATAAAATAAAAATATTTAACAATTTGCACCGAGCTATTCGAAAGTGTTTTTAATATAAACACTTCAATTAGAAAAACAATAAAAAATGAAATACTTAGCCAAAATGAAACGTAACTAAGCCAAGAATGTCTTTTTGTCCCCCAGTACACTCCCATAATACTCTCCTTTTATTTGTATTCTATAGATTAACAATTATACACAAAGCTAACAAATACCTCTATTTTTCGACAAATATTATGCAAAATACCATTTTAAACGTCATAAGAGGACTCTACATCCCACATTTAAATTTACATAATAAAACAGACTCTCCCAATACATACTTCTATTTTAGGGACAGCCTGTTCTCTGTTAAACTTTAAATCTGTCAATTAGTCCTTGTAACTCTTCAGCCATTTGAGATAACGTGCCCGCTGCGGATCCAATTTCCTCCATCGAAGCTAGCTGTTCTTCAGCTGAAGCCGCAACATTTTGTGTGCTTGTTGCATTATTTTGTGCTGTCATTGCAATTTGTCCTACCGAAATAGATACTTCATTTGCCCCTTTTGACATTCCATTAGCCGTTTCAACCATCGTCTTAATTTGATTAGCTATTTCATTTGTAGATTGTAAAATTTCAGCAAAGTTTTGCTTCGTTTCATTTGCGATAACAAGTCCAGATTGAACTTCCTCATTTACATGATTCATAGATTTGACTGTCTTACCCATATCATCTTGTATTTCACATATTAATTTACTAATTTCACTAGAAGATACGCTAGACTGCTCTGCCAATTTACGTACTTCATCTGCAACAATCGCAAAACCTCTTCCATGCTCACCGGCTCTTGCAGCTTCAATCGCCGCATTTAGAGCTAGAAGGTTTGTTTGATCTGCAATATTTTGAATTACTTCTAAAATATCACCAATTTGTTTTGATTTATTATTTAGTAATTGTATAACTGCATCTGATTGTGACACAGATTCTGCAATAGACTGCATCTGGTTTACTGTTCTTCCTACTAGTTTCCCACCATCTTCTGCTTTTTCACGAGTATGTGCGGAAGCCGTATTAATAGATGATGAACTATTTGCTACATGCTGAATTCCTTCCGTTACATCAAATAGCAACATAGCACCATTTTCTACGCTTGTTGTTTGCGTCGTTGCCCCACTTGATATTTCATCCATTGCGATTGTGATTTGCTCAGTCGCTTCACTTGCTTGCCTTACACTTGCAGTTAGCTCTTCTGATGCCGCTGCAACATGCCCAGCTGAATCGTTAATTCTTCCGATTAACGTCCGTAACGAATTCGTCATCTCATTAAAGCCTTTAGCAAGTTGGCCGATTTCATCATTAGAATGAATTTCAATTGTTTGCGTTAAATCCCCTTCACTTATTTCTTTAGAGGTAACAACTAATCTCTTTAAAGGCTTCGTAATTGAAAGTGTTACAAAATAAATAAGTGCTCCACCTATTACTAATGAGATAAGCATAACAATTAACATATTATAAAATACAGGTTGAGCAGCTTCAATTACTTCACTTGAGTACATAGTCCCACCAATTTTCCAACCTGTTTTTACATTTGTAGCAAATACCATATTCTTTTCACTACCGCCATAAGAATATGAAAAAGCACCGTGATTATCTTCATAAATTTTCTTTGCCCAAGAATCAGCCGCTTTTTCTCCTGATTTTTCTTGTGGATGAGCAATTATTTTTTGCTTTCCATCTAAAATGAAGGCATATCCTTTTTTACCAATATTAATTAACTTTGATGTTTTTAATAAATTATCTAAACTTAAATCTAGCGCAACAACCCCATTTTTATCTTCTGTTTGTTTTGCGATTGTTACGACAATATGTCCATTTCCTTTTGCCTTATACGGCTCAGTAACAACAATACCACCTTGTTTTGCCACTGCATCTTTATACCAAGGTCGTGCTGTTGGATCATAATCTGCTGCCATTTGTATATTTGGTTCTTGCACAAATTTTTTATCATTTCCGGCAACATATACTTGTTCAACATCTTTATTTAAATTTATATATTGAGATAATGTTTTTCTTAATTCATCCTGATTATCTCCTTGATACATATTCCCCTGAATCACCCGTGCAAAATTATTCACATCATTAAATTTTGCATCAATCATTTGATTGATTAAATTATCCAGTATTTTTATATTGTCGTTGGCACTACTCTTAATTTGTGATTCAAAATTCTTTTTGGCTGTTTGATAAGACATGCCTCCGATAATAGACACAGCCGCAATTAAAATTACAAAGAATGAAATTAATAGCTTTTTTGCTACTTTCATATCACGAAACAAATTTAATAGTTTACCCATTATGAACCTCCTAATTTTCAAATTTAAAAGTTAAATTGNNTTAATTATTAATATTTCCCAATCCCTAATTATTATTTTCATAACCTATTATGATGAATTCTTTGTAAAGTTTAAACAATTAATTTCTCTTTGTCTATATATATAAATAATATTAATATAAAATTTACAAATAGAAAAAACCAAAGGGCACCCTTTGGTTTTTACATTTTTTTATGTTGTTTAGAAAGCTTTTTCCACTTATCACGCTCTGCTCTGGCAAGGATTGCATCTTGTTTTCTCATAAAATACGCC
>NZ_QPEL01000208.1:0-776 GCF_008368965.1 Bacillus sp. AY2-1
ATAATTACTCTATATTAGTTCGTAGAATAGTATATAAATTAAGAGAATTCTAGATAGAATTCTCTTAATGGCCTTTATTAATTTTAGCATGTGTTTTAAAGAAAACAGGGAAATGCACATTATATATTACAGTGACGACACGAATAACGAATGTTACTAATAAACAAACATAGAAAGCTAATACGTGCGCGCCCATAGCGTGTGTGATTAGGAAGCTAATTGCTCCTAAGATAGAAGCGATTGCGTAAATCTCTTTTCGGAATACGTAAGGGATATCTTGAGCACAAATGTCACGCAAAATACCGCCTCCAATACCTGTAATGACTCCCATTGAAACAACTAGAAATGAGGCGTCAACATGATGTGACATTGCCGCATTTGCACCAATAGCTGTAAAAACGCCTAAGCCAACAGCATCAGAAAGCATAATAACGACTTGAAGTTTATTGATGCGCTCAAAAAACATACAAGTAAATAATGCTGATAATACACTTACGAAAAAGTAAATGGGTTTTACAAATGCGACAGGGGGCAGGTTACCAATCATGATATCACGAATAATACCGCCGCCGAGCGCAGTAGCTACAGCTAAACAAAGGACACCAAATAAATCTAAATCTTTTTTTAAACCAACTAATGTACCAGAAATGGCAGCGGCGATAATGCCAAGAAACGTAAATATATCGATTAATAACATGGCCTTAATCCCTTCCTCTTAAAGATGTTCCAGAGAAAAAATATACACTAAAGTATTGGAAATAACAATTACTTTTCGT
>NZ_QPEL01000209.1:0-6830 GCF_008368965.1 Bacillus sp. AY2-1
GCCCAAGCCCATGAAGCAGCCTTAGCGCCTAATTGGCCTACGATTCTTAAAAAAGCAACCATAATATCCCTCCTTATGAATTTTTTTGTAATGCTTTCGCGATTATAAATATATCTAAATTTTAAAATCATGTCAACTGAATTTTTAGAAAAATTTATATATTTAGATTGCTTTTAATATTTATTCCAAAAAAATCTATACATGGATATATTTTTAAGTATAATAATTACTGTGGGCTTTAATGAAAATTTAGAATAGATAGATTATTAGTGTAACTAATTATCAAAAAGGAGATTGAGATTAAAATGATAAAAGAACCACAACAAAAAATCTCGCCAAATGCAGTAAAAGTATGGCGGATAAGTGATGTAATTACTTATACTACTGCACTTTGCATATTAGGAATTCTTTTATTTTTACAGAATTATTATGACTGGAAAAACTGGATAAGTATTATTTGTTATATCATTATTGTTTTACTCATTATTTCTTCCATATTTGAACTATCCATAATACCTATTTATCGACAACGAACATGGCGTTATGAAATTGATGAAAATTATATTCAACTAAAACATGGAGGAGTATTAATGAGAAAGCATCTAATAATACCGATGGCCAAAGTGCAATATGTAAATACCAATCAAGGACCAATACTACGAAAGTATGGCTTGTCTACACTAACAATAGGTACAATGGCTTCAGAGCATGAGATACCTGCTATTTCTGAAAAGAAAGCAACAGAATTAAGAGCAAATATTGCATATTTAGCTGGAATTAATGAAATCAATGAATAAAATAGGAGGGCTATAATACAATGAAGCAAGAACTAGCATATGAACAAATAGCTCAGCGAATGCATCCGTTATGGATGCTCTTTTCCATAGTAAAATCTATAAAAGAACTTATTCTGTGGATCGTTTTTTTTGCTATTTTTATAAGTTCAAATTCTAACCCTATTTTTATGATTGGTGGTATAGCTGCAGGAGTTATTTATCTAATTTATAATTTCGTTTCAATATTTCTTGATTGGAAACATTTTAAGTATGTATTTACGGATAAAGAAATGTACATTTATGAGGGGCGTTTCATTAAGGAAGATCGTTTTATTCCATTAGAACGTATCCAAGGTATTAGTCAAAATACGCATTTTTTTCACCGTTTATTTGGACTAACATCACTTTTATTAGAAACTGGTTCCAATGAAAAGAAATCTTCCATTAAGCTTGAAATGATAACTTATGAAGAGGCTGCACGGATACAAAAGCATTTAGGACATATTAATTTTATTCCAAAGAAAGAGAATGAATCAGATATACAGAAAGTAGAGTTAATAGAACCTCAATATATTTCAAGAGATAAGCATTATGAAATGGCACCTAAAGAAATATTGGTTAAATCACTTATGTCACTTAAATTACTTTTATTGATTCCATTAATTCAAGAGGTTTACTCCAATATAAATGATTTTATTTCTATAGATGGCTATATAAATGAAATCAGTTCTTTTTTTCAAAAATCATGGTTCCTAATGAGTCTTGGTATTCTTATTCTTTTAATAATGTCACTAGTTTATGGGATGATTAAGACTTATATTCAATATGGTAACTTTCAAGTTACTTCTGATCAACATCGAATTTTTATTAGAACAGGTGTATTTAATAAAACTGAATTCTCCATTCCGAAGGAGAAAATCCAGGCTATTAATATTAATACTAATCTATTAAAAAGATGGTTTGGTTTAGTACAAGTAAAAATTATAAGTATTACTGATATGGAAGATAAGGATATGAGAACCGCTAAAGTACTCTTTCCACTTATAGATAAAAATAGAGCTTTATTACTAATTCCTGAGATTTTGCCAGCATTTAAAATCGATACAAAAATGATTGGTGTTCCCAAATATACCATTTTTATAAAAATGGTAAGATCAAGCTATATTTGGATTATAGGTACGATACTTACTTATTATTTTTGGACAGAGTTTTGGTATATCCCAATAATATTATTCGTACTTATTAATACATCGCAAATATTGAATGGTTTATACAGTGGTTACAAACTTAACGGGGAATTCATTCAATTGCAACGAGGAGGATTTTCAACAAATCTATTTATAACAAATAGAAAAAATATAGAAGAGTTAAAAATAGTCGAATCCGGGCTACAACGGCTATTTGGACTTGCGACACTTCAATCTTCAATACGTGCTAAACCAGTTAAGAAAACAAAAGTTTTTGATCTTCCAAAGGATGTAGCTAGAAATTACTACTATTGGTATGGAAGTAGTACAAAATATATAAACAAGAAAGTTAGCATTAAAGAAATGAAATAAAATTCTATATTTAAATAAGTATCTAGTTTTATTTTGAAGCTCTAAATTCATTAGATTTGAAACGCAAATTAATCACAAAAGGAGAAAAATTTCTATGTTAGCAAATGCAGATGTAAAAAAGAAGAAAACAAAAAAATGGATTATTATTGGAGTTATTGCGTTAATTGTCATTGTAGCGGCAATTAATATTTTTGCAATGCAAGGCAAGAAAAAAGACGCGGCAACAACGGCTAATACTGTGAGCTTTGAGAAAGTGACAGAGCGTAAGCTGAATAATACGAAGTTAATTTCTGGTCAGGTGAAGCCTGGTAATATTGAAAGTTTCTATGCGGATTCAACTAAAGGGAAAGTGAAAGATATTGCGGTAAAAGAAGGGCAAGAGGTAGAAAAGGGAACGAAGTTATTCTCTTATGATAATGAAGAAATTAATTTGCAAATGAAACAAGCTGAGCTTGATCAGAAGATGGCAGATATGCGTTATGACCAAGGGAAAAAGAAGATTGATTCATTGAGGAAAGAAATTAAGAAGGCCAAAGATAGTGGAGCTGGGAAAGAAATAACAGATCCGATGGACGAGCAAGTAAGTGAGCTGGAGATTGCTCAAAAGACAACTGATCTTGAGAAAGAAAAAGGGAAGTTGCAGAAAGAAGAGTTAAGTAAAAAGCAGAAAGAGCTTACGATTTATAGTAATTTCGCTGGTGTTGTTCAAAAGTTAGATAAAGATGCGGCGCAAAGTTCATCTCAAGCGTTAGGTGGTCAAGGAAAAGCGTTTTTACAAGTAGCTTCTAAAGATCCATTCCAAGTTCAAGGTACGTTAACTGAGCTTCAGAAGTCACAAATTCAAAAGGATCAAACATTCACTGTAACTGCAAAAGCAAATAGCAAGAAGAAGTGGACAGGTAAGATTACAGAGGTAAGTGAGTTCCCAACGAGCGCAGAGATGGCGCAAGCTGGCGGCGTGGGTGAAGCAACTCAAAATATGTCTCAGTATACATATAAAGCAAGTCTTGATAGTCAAGATGGTTTATCTCCAGGTTACCACGTTTCTCTGCAAGTAAACTTAGAGAATAAGAAGATGATTGCTGTCCCAAGTAAGAGCATTGTAGCAAAAGGTGATGATGCATTTGTTTATGTTGAGGATAAAGGGAAGCTTCGTAAACAAAATGTGAAAAAAGGTTCTACTGATGGGGACTGGACAGAGGTTGTAGAAGGCGTAACAGTGGGGCAAAAGGTGGTTAAAAATCCTTCCGACGATGTGTATGACGGAATGGAAGTGAAAGAGAAATGATTACGTTAAATAATATTGCTAAAACGTATTATCAAGGGAAGTTGGCAGTGCCAATTTTGCACGGTATTAGTTTAACAATTCAAAGTGGTGAGTTTGTTTCCATTATGGGGCCATCTGGTTCTGGTAAGTCAACGCTTATGAATATTATAGGTTGTTTAGATCGTCCGACAGAAGGTGAATATGTGCTGAATGATGTGAATATCTTAACGGCAGACGAGTCAAAACTAGCTTTAATTCGTAATGAATATATCGGCTTTGTATTCCAGCACTTTAATTTATTACCACGTCTTTCTGCAGTGGAAAACGTTGAACTTCCACTCGTATATGGGGGGATGAAGAAAGCAGAGCGTCGCAAACGTGCTTTAGAGGCGTTAGGTAAAGTAGGATTAGCAGATCGCGTGCATCACTTACCGAATGAATTATCAGGTGGACAGAAGCAACGTGTAGCAATTGCAAGGGCGATTGCGAATAACCCAACGTTCATTATGGCCGATGAACCGACTGGTGCACTTGATACAAAATCTGGTGGCCAAGTTATGGATATTTTCACAAAGTTAAATGCAGAAGGTACGACAATTGTTATGGTTACGCACGAGGAAGAGGTAGCTGCTTATTCATCTCGCCGTATTGTATTGCGAGATGGGAAAATCACAGAAGATAGAAGGTGTGCCGTATGAGTTTATTAGATAGTATAAAAATTGCTTTGTCTTCTATTCTTTCTCATAAATTACGCTCAGCCTTAACAATGCTTGGTATTATTATTGGTGTATCTTCTATTATTACTGTGGTTGCAATTGGACAGGGCGGGGAGGCTACATTAAAGTCATTATTTGCTGGTAAAGGAAATAATGTTGTTCCCATTCATTACACTCCAGATATTAATAATCCTTTTGAAACAGAAGAACCTAAGTTAACTGAGGAAGACATTTATGAAGTACAAAATATCCCAGAAGTGGCACATGTTCTTACAACAAATTCTAGTATGGAAGCTCTGGATATCGAAGATAAAAAAGAAATGGTAACTATTACAGGATTAGATAAACAATACTTTAATGTTAATCAAGTGAAAGTATTAAAAGGTCGGTCATTACAGGAGTCTGATATTACCGAAGGAAATAATGTGGTCATGATTAGTACAGGAATGAAAAATAAAGTATTCAAAAAGCAAAATCCAATTGGTAAAATAATTGAAATTAAGGGGCAACCAATGCAAATCATTGGTACTTATAAATCAGATAATGATTTTATGGGAATGGAAGCTTCAGAAGCTCTAATTCCGATTACACTATGGCCGACATTATATGGAAAAGATGAAATTCAAGAAATTTCCGTACAAGCAAAAAATGTTGATGATTTAGAATTAGCAGGCAAAAAAGCGTCTAAGGTATTAAATAGCCGCAAACCAAGCGAGTTTACAGGAAAATATGAGGTAACAAATTTAAAAGAACTTCAAGATGGTATTTCTCAAATGACAAATATTATGACTATGATTATTGGTGGTATTGCTGGTATTTCCTTAGTGGTTGGTGGAATTGGTGTTATGAATATTATGCTTGTATCAGTAACAGAGCGCACCCGTGAAATAGGAGTACGTAAAGCACTTGGGGCAACGCGCAGTAAAATATTGCTACAATTCTTAATTGAATCAGTTATGGTAACTCTTATTGGTGGACTAATTGGGATCGCTCTTGGCTACTTGGGAGCTTATGTTGTGTCTATTTATGCGAAATGGCCACCACTTGTTTCATGGGAAGTTGTTGTTGGAGGAGTGTTGTTCTCTATGACACTTGGTATTATTTTTGGGTTAATTCCTGCAAATAAAGCTGCAAAATTGGACCCAATTGAAGCACTTCGCTACGAATAGGTTACATGTATGATAAGGTGACATAAACTATTCTAATAGAGCGTGGTATATAAATACATGGAGGTTATAGAAATGGAATTAAATATTAAAGATCAAGAGGTCAATGTTGAAAAACCATCTTTATTTGGAATAATTACATCTCCAAGTTTGCAATTTGAAAGAATAAAAAATAGTAACGCCATTTGGAAAAGCTTTTGGATATTGGCAGCTTTAACCGGTATTGTATATCTAATTAATACATATGCCTATATTCTGTCTCCAGAAGGTAAAAAAGCAAATGCAGAGTCAGTTTTAGATATCCCCTTATATTGGCAATTAGGGAGTGGATTTTTTACAGGAGCTATTGGTTTTATAATAGGGGCTTTTATTACTGCAGCTATTTATAAAGTGTTTATGATGTTTATGAACAACGATACACCTTTTAAAAAATTATTAGCAATTTCAGTGTATGGAAGTGTTATTACCACACTTGGTTTATTTATAAATGGTCTTTTGGCTATTATTATTGGAGAAACAGGAGAAGAAATGTATACTGGGTTAGCTCCTTTATTCACTTCATTTAATGACGTTTTACATGGTGCTATGAAGTCATTTGAAATCTTTACAATATGGTCTTTAGTTATATCTGCATTAGGATTACATATTACAGCTGGATTAAGCAAAAAACAGGCAACGGTAGTTGCAATCATCTTCTTTATTTTCTCAGTAGCTTTTGGAGCAATTGGTGGTATGATGCCAAAGTTTTAAGTTGAATTGCTATTAAAATAGATGGACAAGCACAAATTAATATTATATAAATTGTTAATAAAACATCTCTATTTAATTCACCTGTTAAAAGTGAATTAAATAGAGAGTTTTTTCATTTTATTGTTTTAAAAGAAATGAAGTGAATGGTGCTCTTAGTATACATCTCTACATTACTGTTTTTTATAAACATATGTTTTCATATATTATTTATTTAATACTTTTAAATTATCAACATATAATGCAGACTGGAGACTTATAAGAATCGTCTCTTCATTAAAATTTAAGTTTTTCATGTTATTTATAAAATTATTAATTAATTCTTTTATCATTTGATTAAGAAGTTCTTTGATCTTATCTTCCTCAGTGGTTACATATCTTCCCATTCCTCTACGCGTTATAATAATCTCTTCTTTTTCTAGCTCTTGAAATGCACGTTGAATCGTATTTTGATTGACTTGTAATGTGGTAGCTAATTCACGTACAGTAGGAATTTTGCTGCCTGTTGACCAGCGTTTAGATATAATTTCCATTTTTATGTACTCTACTATCTGTATATACACTGGTATATTAGGTGAAAAATCACTTCTCATTTTTTT
>NZ_QPEL01000021.1:0-36147 GCF_008368965.1 Bacillus sp. AY2-1
AAAATAAGGTTGTGCTTTTTAATCTTCTATCTTATTTCTTAAAGTAAGTCCAACCTTCTTCTTGGTAAACTTTTTCTTCTTTCATCAACTTACCAAGTGCGCGCTTAAATGCAGCTTTACTCATGTTAAAGCGTTCTTTAATATCTTCTGGATGGCTCTTATCCCAAAACGGCATTGCTCCGCCTCGTTCTTCCATATATGCATAAATTACTGCCGCATCGTCTTCCATTCCTTCTTCTTTACGAGGAAGAAGTGAAATGTTAATTGTACCATCATCTTTCACGTCAATAATACGGCCCGTTACACGCTCCCCGATGCGGACTTGTTCTTTTCTTTCTGTATGGTGTAAGAAAGCACGGAAATGCTCATCAGTTAGTACGAATGAACCAACTTGAAGAGAACGATATACACGTCCATTTACGTTTTTATTACGCATAGATGGCGTTGCATCTACGATAATTTCTTGCATATCACTGTCTCTTGCCGGAAGAGCAATTAAACGATCACGATTCGTTAATTTTAACGTACAATATAATTCGTCGCCTACTTCTGGCCATACCGGCATATAAATCGGGAACTCATCAGCTGGAATTAGTATATCTTTTGATACACCAATATCAACAAACACACCTAAACTAGGAATGACTTCTACAACCTTTACCCAGTTCCAATCATACGTTGTAATAATTGGCTCCTTCATTGTTGCTGAAATACGATTTTGGTGATCAAGGTATAAGAATACATCAATCGTATCGCCTTCTTCAATTTCTCCAGCTACTTCGTTTTTATGTAGGAAAATTTCTTCTTCTTCATTCCCAACCATATATCCAATTTCCGTTTCGCGTAAAACAGTTACCTGTTCAATCGATCCTATTTGCAAATACATATTTTTTAATTCCCTTCTATATATATAAAATTATCTTTTTTATCATTCCAAACAAAAGTTAATTATAACATGATTTTTCCTGTATTTGTCCAACTGCCCAAAATTCACTATAATAAAGTGAGGTTACATGAATATAAGTATGAAAACACTTAAGTCTAGACTCGTTTTCAGCTATACTTTAGTATGTACAGTACATAACAAGATTAGAAATTTATTTGGAGGTGCTAACTATGGCAAAAGATAGTTCTTTTGACATCGTTTCGAAAGTAGAATTACCTGAAGTAACAAACGCAATTAATATCGCATTAAAAGAAATCCAAAACCGATATGACTTTAAAGGAAGTAAAAGTGATATTAAATTAGAAAAAGAAGTACTAGTTTTAACTTCTGACGACGAGTTCAAATTAGACCAAGTAAAAGACGTTTTAATTTCTAAACTTGTAAAACGTAACGTTCCAATTAAGAACTTAGATTACGGAAAAGTTGAAGCTGCAACTGGCAACACTGTTCGCCAACGCGCAACACTTCAACAAGGTATCGATAAAGATAACGCTAAAAAAATTAACAACATCATTAAAGAAATGAAATTAAAAGTAAAAACACAAGTACAAGACGATCAAGTACGTGTTACAGCGAAAAGCCGTGATGACTTACAAGCAGTAATTGCAGCTGTTCGTAGCGCTGATTTACCAATCGACGTACAGTTCATTAACTACCGCTAAAAAGAAAACTCCTCTTAATTAGAGGAGTTTTCTTTTTAGTTTTGTAGAGACAATATTACAAGAACAAGCCATAGAAAAAAGGCATCTGCGGTGAAAATTGCTAAGTGAACAGAGTCTAACTATACGAATACTTCACAAGTGAATGCATGATTAAACTAGGCCTTATTGTAGAATTTGTTTCATACATGCATTTAGCAGACCTTATTGAAAATAAAAAAAAGACAATTTAAGACGTTTCCCCTTCGATTTGAATTACTTTTCTTAGTAATTACATCCTAGGCCAAAGTCATCTTAAAAATCGCTGTAACTTATAATTCCTCTTCCCGCCAAAACGTAACAATTTATGAGTATAAGAATATTTCCCAACCTTTAATATAATGTAAAATTAATAAGGATCTTAAAAAATGTTAATTAAAAAAGAGTTAGAAGTGGTTATATGAAGAAATTAATATTATGGTTTTTATTGGCCACATTCTCCCTAAATACTGTAGGATGTTCTAATAATACGAATACACTAACGGATAAGTCTAACTGTATCAACAAAGCTTGGTACAAAAAAACTATGTCATGTAATCATTTAAAAAACATTAAATAGTTAATGATAAAAGTCATAAGAAAAGACACATCAAAGTGCCTTCCTCCGACTTGAACCATCTTAATTTTAATCATATTTGGATGGAGTTAAAAAGAAGCATAAATTGTTAATAAAGATGCAGACTTCAAAATAAAAAAGTACGTTAAGGACACTCTTATATTAAACACTAATATTTTAGAAGCAAGTTTATAAGTATAAAACCTACAGGGATTTCCCCTGTAGGTTTTATTATATTTCAAGTGATTTCCAAATGAATTATGAGTGGCTTTTTTCAGTTTGATTTTCAAAATATTTTTCTTTAACCATTTTTATCAGAGTTTCTTTTTCTGTTAGTTCAAATATAAATAATGCTTTTTTCATGTTATTTGCAATATCTTCTTCATTCTGTTGTTTAAATCTTAATAAATTCCATCCTTTTAAATAGTACAGTTCACCTAATAAGTATAAAGTATTTAGATTAATAGCTAATTTGATGCCCTTATCAATGTATTTTACCGCTTCTTCATATTGATAGGTCATACCTAAACATTTCGCTAAATTAAAAATGATTTTTAATTTAATCGCTTTATCTCTCGGAAAATCTAACTTATTAAAATTAGTTAAACATCTTCCTAATATAGTAATACTTTTATCATATTCTTTATTTTCCGCATAAAATATAGACATTGTCTGCATAATATCTATTTCTCTTTCTGATAAAAAATCAACATTGGTTAAAGTTAGTTTTAATGCATTATTTAAAAGTTTTAAAGCAGTTTTTATGGATCTGTTCACCTCAAATACAGCAATTGCTTCATGCCATAGGAGAAATTGTTTATCTTCTTTTGCTTGGAAATTTTTTTCATCTTTCTCTTTTTTCACTATTTCATAAAGTTCTTTATATTGTTTTTGCTTTAAGCAATCTTTTATTACGTATTTTACATTTTCTACATATTTAAATTTTTTGTTTTGAGTTAATGCAAATATATTATTCGGGTCAATACCAAGTCTTTCTGATAATTGATATAACAATATACTAGATGGATAAATCATACCTTTTTCTATTTTGCTAATTTGACTTTGCGAACATATTCCATGACATAATTCGGATTGTGATATATTTTTTTTAATTCTAAGCTCTTTAATGGTAATACCCAAATCGTAAAATTCCATTTTCCCACCTACTATTTAGCACTATATTAGTATAAGAGTATTCTCTAATTTTTAATGTAATATAAAATTAATATAGTTGCAATTATCGTTCGTTCCAAAGATCTTTCTCTATCCGTATTGACACAAAAACAGGCTAGGAAAAAGACTTTCTCCCTAACCTGGAACCCCCTCTCATTAGAGAAGTTTTCATTTTCGTATCGTTTCTCTTAAGAAATTTCATATCAACAGAATAAACACTATTGCCCCACCGAACAAACAAATACAATAAGAAGACATGAACATAGAACGAGCAACTTCTCATCTACGTTTCCTTTTAACTGCAATTAAAAACGCAATAAATAATACATTCACACCAACGATTAAGGAGATAAATAACCAATTCACACCTGTTTCTCCGTTAACTTTATACACGTTTGATTCTTCACGCTTTAAAACGAGATAAAACCCCCCATTTTCCTCTCTTATAATTTCATCCTCTAACAATCCTCTTAACTCTTGTTTTTCACCAATCGTACTTGCAGGTAAGGAGACTTTTTGTGTTTCTTTCGTATTATTAATTGCTACTAAAGTTACTTCATTTTTATATTTTCGTTTTAGTATGCTCATCCCGCTCTTATCATACAATAGCTCAAACGTACCGCGTCGTAAAGACGGTCTCGCCTGTCTAAGTTCACCTAGTTTTGTTATGTGCTGCATAAATTTTTCGTCTGACTTAAAATCCATTAATCGTCTATTATCGGGTACACTTCCTCCATCTAATGCAATTTCAGTTCCGTAATAAAAATTCGGAATTCCAGGTGATGTTAACAGATATGTAAGCGCCAGTTTTAAACGTGATGGCGGATAATACATATTTTCTTTTGCAATACGCGCATATCTTTTTGTTTCTTGATCATCTAAGAACGTAACAAATTCTCCTTCTTTTTTACTCACATCGTATAACGATTTCACCGATACATCCGCTTTGGAAAACGATTCTACTATTTTTTCGTTGTATTCGCTATCCTCCTTTGTCATAATACGAAAATCTTTCTTTATCACTTGCATATCTTTTTGCGCGTTATCCCAAAAGGAACGCGGCTTTTTTTCACTATGTATAACATAACTTCCGTCTAAATCAACTTCTTTTATCCACCATTTCATTGCGTCAATTACCTGTTGTTCGTTTTCTCCAAGCGGAAATTGAAATACAACTTTCATTCCTTTTGCCTGAGCTTCTTTTACAAGTTCTTTCACATCATTTTCTGTCCCGAAATGTTCATTTACCTTTTTAAAATTTCGCACGTCTAATCCATCGTACTTTCCACTTTCAAAAAGTGGCGAAAGCATAACGGTAGTAAAACCCATTTCTTTTATGTAATCCAACCTTTTTATAATTCCTCTTATATCCCCGCCTTGATACCCTTCTAAATTACCAACTTCTAACTGTTTGTCATTTTTCGGTTCTCCATTATTGAAGCGATCAATCATAATGGAGTATATAACCTCATCTCGCCACTCTCTTTTTTCGTCTGCAAAAGTATGTATTGGTACAAACAAAACAACAGCTAAGCAAAAACAAATGAATAGTTTCCTAGTCCATATTTTTCCCACACGCATCCCCCAATTTTTTAATTGTAAGAATATTATACCAATTATCCAAGTGAAACGCATATGCCGATTTCAATCCTCACAAAATAATCTATGTTAGATTTTATGACATCACGTATGTAGTTTTCTGAATTTTTAGTTGATTTTTAGTTTTATTTCGAATATGATATGAAACATAACAAATAGATGTTATTTTTTCTAACATTCCAGGAGGAGAGATCATGAATATGGAAGATACGGTTTTTATGTTTGTGACGACAGTAATGGTCATGTTGATGACACCAGGATTGGCACTTTTTTATGGAGGTATGGTTCGTAGCAAAAACGTACTCAGTACAACGATGCATAGTTATAGTGCAATGGCTATCGTTTCGATTCAATGGATTGTTATCGGCTATTCTTTATCATTCGGGCCAGATTGGCACGGACTTATCGGTACACTTGATTGGTTCGGTCTAAACGGAGTTACCTACGCACCAAATCCAGACTACTCATCTACTATTCCTCACAATTTATTTATGATGTTTCAACTCATGTTCGCCATTTTAACTCCAGCTTTAATTTCAGGTGCATTCGCTGAAAGAATGCGATTTTCTGCCTTTCTTATTTTTATCCTTCTATGGACAACAATCGTTTACAATCCTGTCGCTCATTGGGTATGGGGCCTCGGTGGGTGGCTAAGGGAACTTGGTGCACTAGACTTCGCTGGCGGAAATGTCGTTCACATCACTTCCGGAGTTGCCGGTCTTGTATTAGCTATTTTCCTTGGAAAACGAAAAAACATAAATGGTTCTTCTCCTCACCATTTGCCATTTACAATGTTAGGCGCAGGCTTATTATGGTTTGGCTGGTTCGGTTTTAACGTTGGCAGCGCATTATCCTTAAACGACGTAGCTTTAACTGCATTTACTAATACAAATATAGCCGCTGCTGCCTCCGCTCTAACTTGGATGCTTTCTGAATGGTTCTTCCAATCAAAACCGACCGCGATGGGAGCTGCTTGCGGAGTTGTTTCTGGTCTAGTAGCTATTACACCAGCCTGCGGGTTCGTTACACCTTTCTCCGCCCTTCTTATCGGAGCAATTGGTGGTATAATATGCTTCGGCGCCGTTTTCTTCCTAAAAACAAAATTCGGGTATGACGATACACTTGATGCCTTTGGATGCCACGGCATCGGAGGAACTTGGGGCGGTATTGCAACAGGACTATTTGCAACTACTGCCGTAAACGGGGATGGCGCAAACGGATTATTTTACGGAAATGCCGCGTTACTGTTTAAACAACTTATAGCGATTGGCGCAACATATGCATTCACGATCATCATGACGTATGCCATTATTAAAGCGATCAACTTCTTCCTCCCCGTTCGCGTCGATGAACACGAAGAACACATGGGTCTTGATATTTCAATGCATGGCGAGAAGGCTTATGAACATGCAGAGCGAGTAAACTAAAAAAGAGATGCAATCTATTGATAGTAGATTGCATCTCTTTTTTGCGTACTAGGCAACATACCCCACATAGTATAAATGTAAATATATCAACGGTTTTTTGGATATATCAACGATTTTTCAAATATATCGATTGTTTCTTTCAATATATCAACGGTCCGACACAACATATCGATTTACAAACAAATTCCGACATAATTTACAAGCAAAATACCCCACATAACGTTATACAAAAAAGACGACCGAAACCCGGTCGTCTTTTCCTATTTATTTTGGAGCATTTCCTACATATTGCGTAATATCAACATTTAACGCCTGCGCTAAACGCATACCGTATTCTTGATCTGCACGGAAGAAGTTACAAACAGCTAGTAATTTCGTGCGTTCATTTACGTCTTTCAAGTCATTTGTTAAGTTTGCAATTAAGTTATCTTGCTCTTCTTTAGAGAATGAACGGTAACGCTCACCTGCTTGTTTAAAGTCATTTGGTTTCTCGATTTTTTCACGAGATACATAGCCTTCTACTTTCATAGTCGAATCGCGGTAAGCTTTGTCTTCAACTGGATTCTCTGCATGACGGCTCGGTTCGTAGTTGATTGTAGATGGGTTTTGATTCATTTGCATCGCACCATCACGTTGTTGGTTATGAACAGCTGCATATGGGCAGTTTACAGGAATTTGCAAGTAATTTGCACCAAGACGATAACGCTGTGTATCTGGGTAAGAGAATAAACGACCTTGTAATAATTTATCTTCCGATGGTTCAATACCATTTACAGTTGCACTTGGAGAGAACGCTACTTGTTCTACTTCTGCAAAGAAGTTTTTCGGATTACGATTTAACGTCATTGTCCCTACTTCAATTAACGGGAAGCGATCTTCTGGCCATACTTTCGTTGGATCTAGTGGATCAAAGTCTAAAGAATCCATTTCATCTAGTTGCATAACTTGTACGTGTAAATCCCATTTTGGATGATTTCCTTTTTCGATTGCGTCGAACAAATCACGAGTTGCATGATTGAAGTCTTTCCCCTGCACTTCTTGCACTTCTTTCGCATTTAAGTTACGTACACTTTGCTGCGGTTTCCAGTGGTATTTAATATAAACAATTTTACCTTCTTCATTAATCCATTTAAATGAATGGACACCGAAACCTTCCATTTCACGATAGCTTGCTGGTGTACCATAATCAGAAAATACCCATGTCATCATATGTGTAGACTCTGGAGTTAACGTCATGAAATCCCAATAACGATCTGGCGTTTGAATATTTGTATCCGGTGCTGGTTTTAAAGAATGAACCATGTCAGGGAATTTAATTGCATCACGAATGAAGAAAACTGGTAAATGATTACCTACGATATCGTAGTTTCCTTCTTCTGTATAAAATTTAACTGCGAAACCGCGTGGGTCACGAGCTGTTTCCGGAGAACCTTGACCATGAATAACCGTTGAAAAACGAACAAATACAGGTGTTTCAGTTCCTTCATTTTGTAAAAATGCTGCTTTCGTATATGGCTTCATGCTATTTTTCGTTACGAATACACCGTGAGCACCTGCACCACGTGCATGCACAACACGCTCCGGAATACGTTCACGATCAAAGTGTGCAAGTTTTTCTACTAAATGATAGTCTTCTAATAATACTGGTCCACGACGACCAGCTGTACGAGAATTTTGGTTGTCTCCAACTGGAGCACCTTGGTTTGTTGTTAAGCGATTATTTGGATTCATCTAGGGGGATCCTCCTCTTTCTTTCATAGTAATTATTATTTATTTAAAATTATTATAAATTAATTATTATTTAAAACTAAATCTTTGTCAACTATTTCCTTCACTTTTTTGGAAACAATTTCAGCCAAACAGTCGATAAATGCAGATTGTGCATTCGGCATATTTGGTCTAAAATATTTAGCATTTAATTCATCAGTTACAACTTTACATTCATAATCATTGTCATATAAAACTTCTAAATGCTCTGCCACAAAGCCAACTGGGCAATATATGAAAGATTCGTACCCATGCTCTTCATATAAATCTTTCGTTAAATCTTGCACATCTGGACCAATCCATGGATCAGGGGTATTCCCAGCACTTTGCCAACCGATTGTATAGTTTTGAATATTTGCAGCTTCTGCAATTAAATCTGCCGTATGCTTTAGTTGTTCTACATATGGGTCTCCTGCTGCAATAATTGTTTCTGGCAAACTATGCGCCGAAAAAATTACAACTGTTTTCTCTTTATCTTCAATCTTTGTAAATGTTTCTTTTATTTGATCTGTCCAATACGAAATAAACTTCGGTTCATCGTACCATTGTTCAATTGGTTCAATCACAGGACCACCGATTTCTTTTGAAAGACGAATAGCACGGTCATTATACGCTTTAATGCTAAATGTAGAATAGTGCGGTGCTAATACGATACTAATCGCCTGCTCAATTCCATCTCGCTTCATTTCCTCTACAGCATCTTCTATAAATGGCGCAGTATGTTTTAAACCTAAGTAACAAGTAAATTCATACTCTGTAAATATGTTATTCATTGAATCTGTTAATTTATGCGCCTGCTCTTTCGTAATTTTTGCAAGCGGTGAAATTCCACCAATCGCTTTATAGCGCTCAATTAAATCTTCAAGCGCTTCTTCTGACGGCTTACGCCCGTGACGGATATGTTTATAATATGCCTCTACATCGTCTAATGATTCTGGTGTTCCATACGCCATTACGAATAAACCTATTTTTTTCTTTGTCATCTATATAACACCTCAATTTTATAAATGAGAATCCTTTTCAGAACGTTTGTTTCCAATTATAACAAGTAATAATAAGTACGTCAAAATAATAATTCTAATTAAGTATTATTTATAAGGTGATTTTGAATTTTATATGACAATTTCTTTAATAAAAAGCGACTTACATAATTGTAAGCCGCTTTTCTCCTATTCTTTAATATTTACCCCATACTCTTTAAACCAAACATGAATTTGTGCTAAATGAGCTAAAAGCTGTGGCCCAGTCATCAATTGACCAAACCACGGTGTTTGAAATGCACTGCCACCAGACTGAATCAATCCGCTCAACTGCTCCTTATCAAACAATTCGTGTAAAATTGAACCTTTATCCGTTAATAGTTTTTGAAGCCATACTGTTACTGCTTTTGTATAGTGTGGATTGTGCGTTTTCGGATAAGGACTCTTCTTTCTATATAAAATGTCATGTGGAAGTACATCTTCTAACGCTTTACGTAATAGACCTTTTTCGCGGTTTTTATACATTTTCATTTCCCAAGGAATATTCCACGCATATTCGACAAGGCGATGATCTGCAAATGGAACACGTACTTCTAAACTTGCCCCCATACTCATGCGGTCTTTTCTGTCTAATAATGTTGTCATAAACCATACCATATTTAAATAAAATAATTGGCGTCTTTTTGCTTCTAGCGGACTTTCTCCCTCTAAAATAGGAACTTCTTGAATCGACTCTTCATAGCGCCTTTGTACATATTGTTGTAAATTTAATTTATTTCTCCATTCTTTCTTTAGCAGTTGTTCACGTGCTTCTGTAGAGCGCATCCACGGAAAGGCACTCGATTGTAAATCATCTTCTCTATAAAACCACGGATATCCACCAAATATTTCATCTGCACATTCCCCAGATAAACCGACGACAAAATCTTGTTTAATTTCGCGGCAAAACCATAATAATGACGAATCGATATCTGCCATACCAGGCAAATCACGAACGAGTACTGCTTCAGTTAAATACTCTGCTAATTTTTCATTCGAAATGACGCAGCGATGATGGGTTGTTTGAAATGTCTCAGTCATTAAATTAATAAACGGAGCATCTGAATTTGGCTGAAACGCATTCGCTTTAAAGTATTTGTCATTATCTTCATAATCAACAGAATATGTGTGTAATTGCCCTTTTCCTGACCTTGCATATTCTTTCGCAGCAATTGCTGTTATAGCGCTCGAATCTACACCGCCTGATAGAAAAGTACATAGTGGTACATCAGAAACGAGCTGCCTTGTAATCGCATCTTGTAATAAAAAGCGTGTTTTCTCTACTGTTTCTTCAAAGGAGTCTTCATGTTTTTTACTTTCCACATTCCAATATCTCCATATACATAAACCGTTCTTTGAAAATGTCATCGCATGACCTGGACGTAATTCTTTTATACCAGCATAAATACCGTGGCCAGGTGTTCTTGACGGTCCGAGTCCGAATATTTCTGATAATCCTTCTAATGTTACTTCCGCCTTCACATCTGGATGCGACAATATCGCTTTTAACTCCGAACCAAATAATAAGCGTCCGCTATCATATTTATAAAAAAGTGGCTTTACACCTAATCGATCTCTCGCAATAAATACTTGTTCTTTCTGTTCGTCCCATACTGCAAACGCATATATACCGTTTAAATGATCGACACATTCTTCTTTCCATTCAATATAAGAAGCTAATAATACTTCTGTATCAGAATGACCTTTGAACGTATATCCTCTTCTTAATAATTCCTTTCGAATGTCTTCTGTGTTATAAAGTTCACCGTTATAACAAATGGCATAATTCGTTTCATCTTTTAAACAAGTCATCGGTTGTTTACCACCCTCAGGATCAACAACGATTAACCGTTTATGCCCAAATGCGACATTACCTTTAATCCAAACTTTATTATCATCTGGACCGCGTTTCGCTAACGTCTCAGCCATCTTCGTAACGACATCTCTTTCTCCTTCTAATGAGCGTTTATAATCCACCCATCCTGTAATCCCGCACATATAAATCATCCTTCCATCTTATTTCTTTTCTTGAACGTGCAGTAATCCCCACCCTGTGAGTGCGGATCAAAAAAATGACAAACTTGACGATAACCTACTATCCACATATGGAATAGCATTCTCACTCAGTAAAACGTGTTTTATTGTATGCCCACCTATGTTTAGATGTGTCTAGTTATAAAGAATGCACGAACTGTCTATAACAGGAATAACTACTTTTCATAAAGGAGAAATCGTGTATGATACAACGTAAACATATTTTATATAACCAGCCCCGTGCTCATACAGTCGGTAATGTAGAATATATAAACAATGAATGGGTATTCTTTGATGATGAAAATGATGAAGCGTTTTTATTAGAAGATATTGCCGAAGATGGGTTTGAAGTTTTATATAATAACAATTGGCTACCAGCCCGTTTCTATGAACAAGATGTATTACAAATCGCCAACGAACAACACCATTTGCAAAATGGTGAAATGATACGTATTCGAAAAAAGTTACTTCTTAGTTATAATGAATGGCTCGAGGAATTACCTGACTCCGTCTTCACATTATTAACTGAATCATTGCAATCACTTCACTACTCTTTATATGATTGCATGTATTGTCATAATTATTTATCTTTCTTACCGAAAGAGGAGTCACGCGAAGGAGTAAATATTCTTTTGTTTGATAACGAAGAGATGATTTGTACACTGCAGCACCATTTCGTCCGTCACACTACATCCAATAAAAATATGTTCCGTTTTACGAAAGTAAATGGGGAAGAGTTGCATATCGATGCGACATAAAGTGAAACTTTAATCAGTGGGGCAGCCCCACTGATTATTAGCCTTCACCAATCGGGTGTTTACGAGCAGTTGATCTCCCGCCTAACTTCTTTGCTTAAGCTGAATTTTGAGGTGGGAGTTTTACTGCCAGTTAATACGGGATAACGTAAAAAACCACCTTATCTCCCAAGTCTTTGAGATTATAAGGTGGTTTTATTTTTTATTAGAATACTTTCCAGCCAATCGGTAATTTCAGCCCAAGGTAAAATACTGCTACTAGCGCAACAATAAATAAGCCCCAAACCGCCCCTGTTGGTTTGTTTTTGCTCATTTTCACAAGAACCATTTCCATTCCACCGATAACTAAAATACCAGTTAACATTTTTAAGCCATACCACATGTGCATGCTACCTGTTGCTGTCTTCACAATACTCATGTACAACATGAAGCCTGTCACAATAATGATGATATACATTAGGCGAAGCCCCATATGTACACCTTTACCTTTTCTTCCTGCTGAATAAAGTGAATACGCAACGAAGAATAAAATTAAACCTAACGCCCATGCTGTAATATGCATATGTACCATCGTATCCCTTACCTCCTCTTTTCACACTTTTTCACTCTATATGATAACATGTTCATTTATTTTCAGGAAATGTTTCGCTTTTTTACATTTAAATGATATAATATTTAGAGTATTTACAAACTTCTTGTAATAACAAAAGGGGGAACAATCATGATTCAAACTAAGGATATTATCGAACTTACAGACACATACGGAGCAAATAACTATCACCCACTTCCAATCGTTATTTCTAAAGCAGAAGGTGTTTGGGTAGAAGATCCTGAAGGAAACCGCTATATGGACTTATTAAGTGCATATTCTGCAGTAAACCAAGGTCATCGTCACCCGAAAATTATTAACGCTTTAATTGACCAAGCTAATCGTGTTACGTTAACTTCTCGTGCTTTCCATAGCGATCAATTAGGTCCTTGGTACGAAAAAGTTGCGAAACTAACTAATAAAGAAATGGTACTTCCAATGAACACAGGTGCTGAAGCTGTTGAAACTGCAATTAAAACAGTTCGCCGCTGGGCTTATGATGTGAAGAAAGTAGAAGCAAACCGTGCTGAAATCATCGTTTGTGAAGATAACTTCCACGGACGTACAATGGGTTCTGTTTCTATGTCTTCAAATGAAGAGTACAAGCGTGGATTCGGTCCAATGCTTCCTGGCATCGTTGTAATTCCTTACGGTGATTTAGAAGCATTAAAAGCCGCAATTACACCAAACACAGCAGCATTCATTTTAGAACCGATTCAAGGTGAAGCTGGAATTAACATCCCACCAGCTGGTTACTTAAAAGAAGCTCTTGAAGTATGTAAAAAAGAAAACGTTTTATTCGTAGCCGATGAAATCCAAACAGGCTTAGGCCGTACTGGTAAAGTATTCGCTTGTGACTGGGACGATGTAACTCCTGACATGTACATACTTGGTAAAGCACTTGGTGGCGGTGTGTTCCCGATCTCTTGCGTTGCAGCAAACCGCGACATTTTAGGTGTATTTGAGCCAGGTTCTCACGGTTCTACATTCGGCGGTAACCCACTTGCATGTGCTGTATCTATCGCAGCTCTTGAAGTGTTAGAAGAAGAAAAATTAACAGAGCGTTCTCTTCAATTAGGAGAAAAATTAGTTGGGCAATTAAAAGAAATTGATAACCCAATGATCACTGAAGTTCGCGGTAAAGGTTTATTCATCGGTATCGAATTAAACGAGCCAGCTCGTCCTTACTGTGAACAACTAAAAGCAGCTGGTCTACTATGTAAAGAAACACACGAAAACGTAATTCGTATCGCACCACCTCTAGTAATCTCTGAAGAAGATTTAGAGTGGGCATTCCAAAAAATTAAAGCTGTATTATCATAATAATAGAGAGGTTGTCCGGCATGTTGGGACAACCTCTTTCTTTTTATATTCATTTATATTAAGATAAAATCGTAATTTTCTGTATTTTAAAATCGTAAAGGAGGTGCGATATGCTATTAAGATACGGTAAACAGATTAACTATTTAGCTACATCTTTTATTTTAGTTACATTCTGTGGATTCCTACTTTCCACAACATGGCTTACTCACTACTCAACTCCTACTACATTCACACTACTGAAAGCATCATTTTGGACTGCTGTTATTCTTACTATCATTGGTTTTGGACGAGAAAAAAGTGCACTTACGGTTATACTATTTGGCATTTGTACACTTGCATTCATTGGCCTTTACACTTTTTCCGTTATCGATTACCTCTATAACCCAAGGCCATAAAAAAGAGCTATCTTTTAACAAGATAGCTCTTTTCTTTATTTCACTACATTTCGCAAAGTACCAATTCCTTCTACTGTAATGACCACTTCATCACCAGCATGTAAAAACTTCGGTGGTGTAAAACCTTTTCCGACACCAGCCGGGGTTCCTGTTGCGATAATATCACCTGGTTCTAAAGTCATTCCTTTGCTTATCGTTGAAATAATTTCTTCTATCGAAAAAATCATTTTATTTGTGTTGGAAGTTTGCCTTACTTCTCCATTTACTACCGTTTCAATGTGTAATGCATTCGGCGCATTAACCACCGATTTATGAATTAAATACGGTCCCATCGGGCAAAATGTATCGAAGCTTTTCCCAAGGAAAAACTGTTTATGTTTTCTTTGAATGTCTCGAGCTGTTACATCATTTATAATCGTATAACCAAAAACATGCTCAAGCGCTTTTTCTTTTTTAATTTGCTTCCCTCGCTTACCTATAATGACAGCTAGTTCTCCTTCATAATCTAGTTCGTCCGTTGCGTGAGGGTGACCATTAATTTGCTCATTTATGCCAATAACTGTTGTTGGTGCTTTCGTAAAGATCATTATATTTTCTGGAATAGACTCTACTCCGCCCATTTCTACCGCATGCTCACGATAGTTTTTTCCAACGCACAAAATATTCTTTCTTGGCCTTGGAATCGGTGCTAATATTTTCACCTCTGTTAACGGATAATACGCCGCTTCCCCGTTCTCTTTTGCCCAATTTACAATTTCACATACTTTCTCAAAGCACTCAGTCCCTCTTTCAATACACTCTAACATTGTAATAGGGATTGTAACCTTTTCCCCTTTTTGTCTTTGCGCTTCTCTTAAGTGTAATACCTTTTCTTCTTCTTCATCCACAATACCTACAAATACCTTTTCTTCTTTCTTCGCCGTTACAAAACGCAATATTTCCACTCTCCATCCTAAAACTCATACCCTTTAATTGTATTCGCATCCGCAAGAAAAAAACCTTCTCATGCACGCTAATTTTTACAATATTCTTCTCACATCCTATTCGTTACCCCTCTACATTTGGCATAAAATGTAGAATTTTTACTTTTTTTAGCGAAGGTATTTCTTTTTTATGGAGTTTTTGTATAATATGTACTACATATATACTAAAAATTTCATTTAGAGATGGAGCCGATTTCAATGTTTGAGCAAGCGATTGAAAAAAAACGTGAAAAAATGATTTATTTTGCTGAACGCTATGGAATGACTTCTCAAAAAACAGTGGATTGTAGCCAAGAACTGGACAGGCTCTTAAATGTAATTTGGCATGTACATACGGATTTTCACTCAAATCAAACACTCAACACACACACGCAATAATGTGTGTGTTTCTTTTATTTCAAAAAAACACACATTTTATCGGAAACGCCCATACAATAGTAGAAAAGAAAATTTTAAAAACGAAGGGTGTTTTGTATGCCAGCTATGGTCGGACATATTCGTATCGTCAATATTGGATCAAGTGGTATTTTTCATATTGGAGATGTATTTGCGATTAGGCCTATTAGTTACTCACGTGCTTTCGCCGGGGCCGGCTCTTTTAATGTTGGAGATAATGTTTCTGTCTACAATTATCAAAGTGCAACGACTGTTAATGATTCAGATGTCGTTGATCAAGCGATAATTGGTTCAACTTAAAGGGGGCGATTGTATTGAATTTTTACGTAAACCAAAGCATTATCATTAACAGCATTAAAATTGATAGCATTACAACCTCTTCTGTATTCCAAATTGGCACTGCCGGAAGTATTAAAGCCCTATCCAAATTTTCAAATACGGGCGGATTTACGGAGCCGCTTCGCCCATTACAGGCAAACGGACAAATTATTTCTATCAAACCATCAACTAGTTCTTCTTAAGACATCCTTGTCATAAATATATAGCAGGAATATTTTTACCCTCCCTATTGAAAAGGAGGTTTCACAAATGAATCAAGATATATATACTTACTTACACCAACTTCAACAAGCTCTTCAAACACAACAAGCAGCCATCCTCAATTTAGAAGATCAAGTGCGTCAACTCCAAGAAGAGCTTAACGAATTAAAAAATCGCCCCTCCTCTTCTGTAGGAAAAGTGGAATACAAATTCGATCAATTAAAAGTCGAAAATTTAAATGGCACTTTAAATATTGGCTTAAACCCATTTTCAGCAAAAGGACAACAAATTGAAGATTTTCAAGTGGATACAGAAACATTGAAGGTAAATCCTGAAACCGAAACAAACCCAGACTTTTATCAAGGTATCCTCCAAGAAATGCATCGATACTTAGATGAAGAAGCATATAATCGTATTCTCCATTTTGAACAAGAAGAGAGAACACCGCTTGATGAAATGTATCGACAAATGATGGTGGATGACATAAAAAAACAGATGGAGCATCGACTCCCTTATTATTTATCACAAGTTCAATCATATGAAGGTATTTCAACAGATCCAGATTATTTACGAGATATCATTATCCAGGCAATGAAACAAGATATTGACAAAGCCTTTCTCTCATTTATTCAGCACATACCGGGAAATTTCCGAAAGGAGTAAGTATGTATGAACCTTAACGTTGTAAACCGTGAGTTAAAAGTCGGACAGATTAAAATGAACGGTGTATCGTCGTCCGCACTCTTTTTAATTGGAGATGCAAATCTCCTCATTCTATCTTCTATTCTCGATACACCATTTGAAACAGTTACAGAGGGTCCATTTGTACCATTAGTAACAGATGTCCCTCCTACTCCAGGTTAAGGAGACTGAGAAATTATGTTGCATCATGTGTCCATTGTCCAAAATGTTTCTATTATTTCTTTAGGGATTACTGCCGTATTTCAAGTTGGAGATGCAAACCAAATGGAATTAAAAAGTAGAGCTCTTGCCGTCCACCGTGAAATTCCTTGTTATATAAGGGGAGAAGGTCGCTTTGATGCTTTTGAAATCTTTACAGATGAACACATTACAATTCCAAAACGAACGACAGATGTAAAATTAAATATTGTAAATGAATGCCCTTTTATTGAAGTTAATAATGTTGAATTGCGGACACTTTTAAATTCTGGTTGCTTTCAAATTGGAAATGTTGATTATGGTTTTAATAACTCTCGTATTATGCAAATCCGCCAATATATTACGGATGAACCTTCCGCACAATAATTCATATAGTAAGTAAAAAGCTTAGTAAAGTAGGTGGATGGTATGCCTTCGGTTGTAGGAAATCTCGTCGTTCAAAATAGTAACGGCTCTTTCAACTTAGGAGATTTTTATAACGTATCTCCGAAAGAAAACACGAAAGCTTATAACGGATCTGGGGCTTCCAATGTTGGATTTGTCGTAAATACGTTTAACGGTGTTAGTGCAACAAATACGTTTGATTCTGATGTGGCGGATCAAGATCAGATTGGAACAGCGTAAAAAAAGTAGGAGATATTCTCCTACTTTTTTCTTTTATCTAATTCAAAATTATTAAAATGAAATTTTAATAAGAAAGAGCTTTACTGTCCACAAATAGCAGTATAAACAAGTAAGTAGTAAAGAGGCACTATTTCATTTTATTTAAATGATAACCCTCTCTCCTCCAAAGCCTTTCTAAGCTTCGGCATAGACGCAGGTCCCATACCATGCAGTTTTAAAATCTCTTTTTCACTATACTTGGATAGTTCTTCTATCGTGTGAATTCCATGGTGCTCTAGCGCATTTCGTGCTGGTGATGAAAGAAGTGAAAGAAATCCTGTTTTAGGTTTCTTTTCTTTCTCACAAGTCGGGCAAGTTGGGCAATCGCTACTTTTGTAGTATTCATGTCCTTTTTCACAAGTTCTTAACGTTTTTTCCGTTACCATTTTCAAGCCCCTCTATTCCTCAATATTTACAACATGATTCCCATCAAAGAAGTATAAACATTTCTCTTTCACAGGATGTTGTAAGCTTTTCTCCAGCGCTTTTGCATATAACGAAAGCTGTACTTTATATCGATCTTCTAAAATTGGTTTTGCTTGTTCGAATCCGCCTGGGAATTTCCCTTCAATCGTATCTGTTTTGAAGTCAATTAACGTAATGCCGTCTTCCTCTTCAATCATGCAGTCGATAACCCCTTGGACAAGAATCGTTTCTTCACTCTTCCCTTGCCAATCTTGATATGCTTCTTCTGCTGCAAGCATCATCGTAAATGGCACTTCACGCTCAACACTTTTCGCCGCTAGTACCCTTTTACCTAAATCACTGTCAAAGAATGAAATTACTTTTTCAATCGCTATTTCTTCCGCCTGCTCGAATGTTAATAATTCCTTATTTACCATTCCAGCAATTTGCTCTTGCAGAACTTCAACCGTAATCGGCTTCTTCAAATCAACATGCTGCATAACGGCATGGACTGCTGTTCCACGCTCTGCGTACGTTAATCCTTTTTTCTCCATAAAGCGCGGACGTGTTTTAATTGGCGTACGTAGTTTTTTAATAAAGGCATTATCGCTACCTTCTTCAGATTGATAATTTCTCTTTATTTCTGTAACAGATTGCTTGGCACGATAAGATGTTGCATCCTCATATCCGTACTTCCACATTAATCTGTCGTACACTTCTTCTTTCCGTTCACTTTGCAGGGGAACAGCCTTTTTCTCACGAAGCGCTTCTAACAATTCTTGTTTCTCTTCTTGAACTGGCTCTGGTGCAAGTAGCGTGTTACCGTCCACAACTTCTACTTTCCAGTTCGTGTCATACCCGTAAATTTCATCTGGAATACTTCCTTGTCCTAATTCAAGAAGCATTTCACTATCACGGTGTCTATATAATGAAGGTGCAATCCAGTCTAAATAACAAGACGCTCCGGCACGTATGTGATCCGGTAATAACCATTCACTATGTTCCCTCGCATCAAGCCATTTTTCCATCTCCTTATTTGCATCCTTAACTGTTCCGATTAAAATTAACTTCTCTTTCGCACGCGTCAACGCTACGTATAGTACGCGCATTTCTTCCGCAATTAATTCCATTTTCATTTTACGTTTAATCGCAAGCTGTGATAATGTCGTGTATTTAATTCGTTTACGCGGATCGATAAATTGCGAACCGAAACCGAAATCTTTATGGAGTAAGAAACGTTTCATTAAGTCTTGTGTATTAAAACGACGGCCGAGTCCAGCTACAAATACAACCGGGAACTCTAGCCCTTTACTTTTATGGATCGTCATGATGCGAACAACGTCTTCTTGTTCACCGAGGGCCCTCGCCGTCCCCATATCATCACCGCGTTCTAAAATACGTTCAATAAAACGTAAGAAGCGGAATAATCCTCTAAATGATGTTGCTTCATATTGTCTTGCACGGTCATATAGTACGCGTAAGTTTGCCTGCCTTTGCTTTCCAGCTGGTAAACCGCCAACGAAGTCGTAATAACCTGTCTCGCCGTACACTTTCCAAATTAAATCAGAAAGTGATTGTTGACGTGCAAATTCACGCCATCCTTGCAGTAAGTTATAAAACCACTCTAGTTTTTCATGAAGTTCTTGTTCCTCTTCAAGCGGTGCACCTTTTAAGAATGAGCTCATTACTTCATAAAACGAGCCTTTCTTTCCGTGAGCACGAAGCGTCGCAAGGTCTTCATCGTTTAATCCAACGATTGGGGAACGAAGTACAGCTGCAAGCGGGATATCTTGCATCGGATTATCAATAACGCGGAATACGTTCATCATAATATTTACTTCCGTTGCTTCAAAATAACCAGTCGCAAGGTCAGCATATACCGGAATTCCTTGCAATTTTAACTCTTCCATAATTTGCGGCGCCCACGGCATGGAGCGAAGTAAAATAACGAAGTCGCGGTATTGTACAGGACGCATACTATCCGTTTTACGGTCATACACTTCATAACCGGAATCAACCATCGCTTTAATGCGCTGCGCCATAAGGCGAGCTTCAAGCTGTGCTTTTTCGACTTCTGCACCTTCTTCACCGTCTATTACTTCTTCTTCCGTTTGCTGAATACAGAGTAATTCTGCCGCTACATCTTCACCTTCTGGATAGGTAGCACCTAGTTTTAATTCAGCGTCAGCATCGTAGTCAATCTCTCCAACTTCTTCGCCCATAATTTGTTTGAAAATGAAGTTCGTACCTGCTAGTACTTCATGACGACTACGGAAGTTTTTCGCTAAGTCAATCTTCATTCCGCCGCCCAATCCTTCTTGTGTGAAGCGTTTATACTTTCCTAGGAATAGTCCTGGTTCAGCTAGTCGGAAACGATAAATCGACTGCTTTACGTCACCAACCATGAACAAGTTTCCTTCACTCTCAGAATCTTTCGTTACGAATTTAATAATGGATTCCTGTACAAAGTTCGTATCTTGATATTCATCGACTAATACTTCAGTAAATTTATTACGATATTGGAGCGCCACTGCTGACGGATTCATTTCACCATTTTCACTTTGTTCACTTAAAATTTGTAAACAGAAATGCTCTAAATCTGTGAAATCGACCATTCCTTTATCTCGCTTCATCGCTTGGAAACGCTCTGTAAATACTTTTACAAGTTGAACAAGCTTTTCTAATACTGGGTGCATATCTTGAAAATCTCGTAAGAAACTTTCAGGTTTGCGGCTAAATAACTCTTCTTGTAATTTCTTTACTTCATCTTTCGCTTTATTACGAAGAGAGTCTACTTGTTTTACAACATCTTCATTGTAATCACTTTTCTTAATACGCTTTAACGTTTGCCACGATACGTTTTGCATCGCTTCATACACGCTTGTCCACGACTCACGAGCAGCTGATGATAACGTTCCAAGTAATGCTACATCTGCTTGCAGGGTTTCAACGCGAGGCGCTGGACCGTCAGGAAGCATTGCGAGTTCATTTGCCTTACGAATATGCTGTTCCGCTGTTTCAAGCTGGAATTTCACATCTTCTAATAAATAAGAAGCATATACTAAATCTTCAATTGTCTTTCCTTCTACGTCATATGCTTCTACTAATTTATCAAGCCATTTTTCCGGATTTGGATGCGCTCTTGACTCTGTATGAAGCGCTAAAATCATACGTTGTAAGTCATCATCACTACGGTCACTCGTATAACGATCAACAAGTTCAAAGAAGATTGTATTATCTTCGATTCCGTACTCTTCTTCTAATATGTCATCTAGCACTTCTTCTTTTAACAATTCATTTTCTGTTTGATTCGCAATACGGAAACGAGGATCAACATCCAGCATGTAGTAATATCCTCTAATTACTTGTAAACAGAATGAGTGAATTGTTGAAATGGAAGCTTTATTTAATAGGCTCAGTTGCTTTCTTACATGCTGAGAGCCTGGTTCATCAATTAATACCTTTTCTAACGCTTCCCCAATTCGATTTTTCATCTCTTGCGCTGCTGCATTTGTAAATGTTACAACGAGCAGGCGGTCGACATCGACTGGATTCTCTTCATTAATAATCTTTTTAATAATACGTTCAACTAATACTGCTGTTTTACCTGATCCAGCTGCAGCCGCAACTAAAATATCACGTCCGTTCGCTACAACAGCTTTCCACTGGTCATCTGTCCATTGACTACCTTCTGGTTTTTTAGGCCAATTTTCTATCATTCTCCGCCAACCTCCTCTCTTATTTTCTCCATCGCTTCACTATCTTTCATATCTTTTAACGTACGGAATTGATTATCTTCAAGTGACTCATCAAATTGACAAACAGATTTGAAGTTACAGAACGTGCACGCTGCTTTATTTCCCATTTTATAAGGAGCAATATCGATAACACCTTCTGTAATATCTTTTCCGATATTTTCAAACGTATGGTGTACATATTTTTGCAGTACGTTAAACTCTTGCTCACTTGCAATACTTGAACGCGCACTAAAGCTACCGTCTTTTTTCAGGCCAGCAGAAATAATATCTGAACTCCCTGTTGAAAGTTTGTTATCCATTAAACGAACAACGTCAGCATCTCCTAATACGAGTCCTTTCATTTTAAATTTCTTTAAAATTTCTTTTTCAATTTCGGCTTCAGATGCGTCACCTTTCATTTCAACAATTGGATTATGGATATGAAAATACAATACACCCGCTGGTGATGCTGCTTGGCCTTTTTTCATCCACGTCTGTGCATTCGAAGTAACAACATCTAAATACGTTAACATTTGAAGTGCTAATCCGTAATACACTTCTGTTAAATCTAACGCTTTTGAACTTGATTTATAATCAATAATACGTAAGAACGTCCCGTTCTCATCTTCTGCCTTATCAACACGGTCAATACGGCCGACTACTTCCATCTTCACACCATTTGGTAGTGAGAATTCCATCGGCGGAAGTGATCCTGTACCGCCCATACCGAATGGCACTTCTAAATCAACTGGTACGAATCCGCTCGACTTCGCATGTTCACGAAGAATGATTGACGTACGGAAAATGATTTGTTGTAGTTTTTGTTTTAAATAGAAATGACGGTTTGAACTTAATAAAATTTGTCGTTGTAATAACGGTGCGATTTCTTCTATTACTAAGACAGAAAGATGCTCACACTCTTTTATAGATAAATCCGCCCAAGTGCGGTTTTCACGCAATAACTTATCCGCAATTTTCTTTAATGCCGCATGGAATAATTCACCGATGTCTGGTGCATCAAGCTTGAAAATATCACGCTCTCTAAGTGATAAACCGTGCTGTGCAAAATGAGCGTATGCACAACGATTAAATAGTTCCATACGAGAGACGCTTCCTTTAATTATATCTCCATATAAATCTCTACTTACTGCTGTACTTAGTTTCTTCGCACGATTTCGATAGAATAAACTTGATAAGACGCGGCTACTTTTTTGTTTCCATTCATCTGAAGTTACGTAGAAGTTGTATACGTCCCACCAAAAGTCTAAATTCCCTTCAAATCCGTATCGCTTCCACGTTTGTAGTTGCTGCATAACGTAAGATAACGTTACTTCTGGCGTTGCCACGTATGAAATTTGTTCTGAACGTGATAAATCATTTACGTCATTCGTAATAAATGAATCTTTCACATTAGGGAACATTCTTTTTATTTTCTTAATAAAGCTAGACGCAAGTAACGTCTTTCCTTCTTCATCTGCAAGCGGGCATGAAATGTATAACCTCTCAGACGCTCTCGTTACCATTTGATACATAACGAACTGTTCTTCTAACAAAGTTTGTCTCGTCGTTGGCGCTAATTCAATCCCTGCCGCACCAAGAACTTCTCTTTCCTCATCAGAAAGCATACCTTCATCCATAGGTGCTGCTGGAATGACCCCCTCATTTACACCTATAATAAACGTTGCTTTCACGTCAGATAACCTGGAGTGATCAATATTAGCAATTAACACTTGGTCTAATGACGGCGGAATGTTAGCAAATTGAAGTGCCTCAAGACCTGTCGACATAACGTCCGTAAACATAGAAAGAGACATTTTCTCTTCACCAAGCATCTCTACAAATGTATCAAGAAGACTCATTACTTCTTCCCATACTTGTTCATGATCTGTCGCAAATAAGAAATCTCCACTTTCTTCTGCACGTATACGTAATTCTTCTAGCTTCTTCGGAACATCCAGTTCTTCTAAAAATAAGTAAACTGCTTCACACATTTGCATAACTGTTCCTGCACGCTTTAACCTTTTTTGCATGCGAATAACAGGTGTTCTTACAACGTCACGTAACCTATTTATTTTCTCTTCCATTTCACGTTCACTGTCTGTAATCATCCCGTTCGTATCATCAAGAGAACGATAACGGCGATACATCCATGGATCCTCTGAAGTCCACCTCTTTCCTTGTACACCGTACGCTAAACAGTAATTTTCAAATTCATCCATTTCTTCACGCATCGTTTCTTTTCTTACGTCTAATGGATATAAAAGCTCTGTTTTCACGCAGCGGAACACCGCATCATAACGCCAATTCCCACTAATAATCTCGAGTGCAGAACGAATACATTCTACTAATGGGTGGTGTGACATCGGACGCTTTTCATCGATGAAGTGCGGGATATTGTAATCTGTAAATAACGTGCGCATCACATCGTAATAACTTTCCCCATTACGAAGAAGCACTGCAATATCTCGGTAACGATATTTTTCATTCGCAACAAGTTTACGAATTTCACGAGCAACACCTTCTACCTCCGCTCGTAAATTCGCAGCTGTGCTAATCGTTACACTCGCTTCACCGTTAAATTTTTCATTTGGACGCGCTTCATAATGAGCTTCTAAATGCGCTAATGCTGGAGAATGAAAACGCGGCTGTTCCATAAGTGGAATTGTTTTTTCAATTTCTATTTTCTCTTCACGCGCTACTTGTTTGATTTTTTCATACGTTAACGTCGTTTCATAAAATAAATCGAGTTCATTTACTGGCTGTGCTAACGTTTTTTCATCTATCGTTAACGTGATCGTAACTCTCGCTCCGCAAATCATAAGCTGTCTTACAATCTCTAACTCTTGCGGGGAGAATGAATGAAATCCATCTATATAAATTTCCGCACCATTTACATATTCAGACTGCGGAAGCTTTTCCACTAGCAATTGCAGGTAGTCTTCTGAATCTAAATATTTTCCAATTAAAGCACGTTCAAAATCATCGTATAATAGCTGTAAATCATACACTTTATTCGCTAGTAACTTTTGTTCGGCACTGCTACTATGCGCATCCAATTGTTGCCACATTTCATATACGTTAGATGGCGTTACATTGTAACGTTTAAACTCTGCAATCATACTGCCAAGATGTTCAAAGAAACCGTTTTGCTCCGCTGCTTTTTGGAACACCGATAATCCATCTTTACGAGACTCTACAATTTTACGGAGTAACATATGTACACCCGCTTCATCAATATGAAGACGACTCGCTCCGCCAACTTCTTGTAGTACCTTCCACGCTAATCGTGAAAAACTAAAAACTTGTGCCCGAATAGAACCTCTTACATCCTCACTTCCAATTAACGCCTGCTGCGTCTGGAATGTCATCTGTTCTGGCACAAGATATAATATTGTTTTCCCTCTCGGGCGTTGTTTTAACTCTTCTTGCACTTCGCGTAAACAAAGTGTACTTTTTCCACTTCCCGCTCTACCAATCACAAATCGAAGTGACATGTAACCCCACCTTTCACTTACATAACGAACGTTAGTTTGCTACTATAATTGTATTATAGTACACGAAAAAAGACAAACTGAGTTGTTTGTCTTTTCTATACTTCTATCTATTATATCAACCTTTTGAAAAATTCGTTTGCACCTCTTGAATTGGCCAATATCGCAAATCAACTTTACCGACGACTGTATCAGCTTTTACAAAGCCAAAGTGTCTACTATCCCAGCTCCCGAGCCGGTTATCACCTACTACAAAAATAAACCCGGGTGGCACCAGCTTTTCTTTCGTTAACTCTTCTAATTTAAAGTCGCCTGTTAGTTGCCTTCCATTTATCTCTTTCTTATATTTCTCTAGATACGGCTCATCAATAAATTGTCCATTTATATATAACTTATCATGCTTATATTCAATATGATCTCCAGGTAAACCGATAATTCGCTTTACATAGTCCTCTGTTTTATTCGCATGAAACACCACAACGTCAAATCTGTTCAAGTCCCCAACTTGATAACTCACCTTATTTACAACGAGCATATTACCATCTTGCAATGTCGGCATCATTGACTTCCCCTCTACAACATACGTTGAGAAGAAAAACGTTCGAAAAAATACAGCTAATAATACACCAATTAAAATTGTTCGTATCCACTCTATGCCTTCTTTTTTCAAAGTTTTCTTCATCCGCTTCTCCCCTTATCCTTTAATACTGAAGCTTTCCTTTACAAAGAAGACTATTCTTAATGTAGTTCTAACTTTACTTCAATTTTCTTACCGACATACCATAAAATAAAAATACCAATCGCTACAATGACTGATTTCACCGGATTATGAATAAATGACATTAAATCATGACCGATATACGTTAAAATAAAAATCATCACAAGTTTTCCGAATGCTAACGCTAGCCCAAACTGTTTTACACTAATTCGTGATAAACCAGCGACAACATTTATTAGCGCTGACGGTGTAAACGGAAAACAAAATATAACAAAAATCGGTGCGAATCCTTTCCTTTCAATCCACCCCATTGCTTTTCTTACTCTCTCATGCTTATTTACAAACGAAAAGAAACGACTGCGACCAAAATGGCGGATGATGAAAAAGACAAGTAATGCACCCATTACTGATCCAAGCCATGAATAAAGAAAACCGAGCCAAAAGCCAAATGCAACAGCATTCGCCAGTACAAATACAATAAGCGGTAATGCTGGAATCAACGCCTCTATCATCGGTAAACCAATACCAAGAAGTGGTCCGAACGCTTTATAACTCTCAACAATATGATCCATATTTTCTGGTGAAAAATACTCTTTGATTGTCTGAAAATCCATTCTACACTTTACCCCTTTACTCTAAATACTATCCCTACTGTATCATTGCTTATATGAAAGAGGAAATGGTAGATACGACATATGGAGATGTATTTATTAAAGTTTCCATATCTTTCATAAGAATTCCTTCATTATTTAGCTATGATAATCTATCAATATTCGACAGGAAATGTCGTTCGTTTTGTTATTTAGGTGGTTTTCCGGTATTTTTATCGGTAAATGAAATTACAACTCGGTTTTTCTAACACATCTCTTTATCTATAAAGATTGATAAAATGAAACTTTAATCAACCCTCACCAATCCGGCTTTTACAGGCAGCAGGGCCCCCACCTAACTTCTTTGCTTTCGCTGAATTTTGATGTGTGCGTCTTACTGCCCGGTAAATAGCGGATAAACAAAAAAAGAATGGGGATGATTCCCCCATCCTTTCACACTTCGCCTTCCTTCACAAAATACACTCTCTCATAAGCAGGTCTTAATGTTGATTCCTCTTTTTTATCAATCTCTTTAAAACAAGGGCTCCCTTGTTTTTTCCTACGATCTTCATATTCAGTACGCAATTTCGCTGTACGATTTTGTTGATTTTCAAAACTAGTTTTTGATATTTCTAATTTCACAGCAAAGCCATTTATAAACCTAATAATAAGATTTCCATCTTTTAATTCTTTATTACCTTCAATATAAAAATGAGACAACCAAGCGCACTCTTTTCTAGAGTAAGAATAGGTAGGGAAAAAATAAAGTTGATCTGTAGGACTAATCGCAATCGGTGCTTTATGTGTAATATGAGTTAATTCTTTCGTTCCTTCTTTTCTGCCTAAGAAACTAGAACCATGCTTTCGGCAACTTCTTTCTATAATATCTAGTGGTTTTTGAAATACGAAAAAAGAATCATTCATTTCAACGACTCGCGTAACAATTTTCTTTTCACTTAGAA
The DNA here is from genome assembly GCF_008368965.1 of Bacillus sp. AY2-1. Lineage (NCBI taxonomy): Bacteria > Bacillati > Bacillota > Bacilli > Caryophanales > Bacillaceae > Bacillus > Bacillus sp. AY2-1. The sequence goes on from NZ_QPEL01000021.1 coordinate 27,667, forward strand.
TAACAGGAAGTAAGGCCATCGTATTTTTCGTTACAACATAATTTTCGACATAGCGTTCCACTTTACTTTCCATACTCTATTATCTCCTTTTTTCCATTTATATTAGCAGCTGCATATATAATTTTAGCACCTATGAAAAGAAAACGGATTGCACATTCTACTATTTTACATTAATTTATTATTTATCAAACATTCTTCAAATTTCAAAATAAATATATAAAAATAACAAGATGGCATTGTGCACAAAAAAGCATTTATACTGCTATAAATATTTGAAATCACTTCCTCATTTCACATCATTACAACAATTAACTTTGTTATAATTAAAATGTAAATCCAATATATGGAGGGCCACTATGGAAGAAAAAGAGATCCAACCATCGATTCAAATGAAAAATAGTAGCGTCATTATCGTGAAAAATTCAGCTAGTATTATATTCGGTTTATTTTTTATTCTGCTATTCTTTGCCAAACCGTTTCGTAAATCAAAATGTACAGAATGTAAAAAACGTGAGAAGAAAAACGTAGCGAAAAAAGAGTAAAAGGCCTTCCTTTTTGGAAAGCCTTTTTACATTTGTAGTATCATTTTATTTATTCTTCTTCACCCTTAGAAAAACAACTATATTTTCTTCCAAGGTTCTCTACATCTTTTTTGATTTGTAATATGATCCTTATATAAAACATGAGAAAGAGTATTTGTACTTGTTACCCGCTTTAAATTTTTACTAAAAAATTTAAATTTGTACATCTTTTTCCATCACTAACAATTCGTCAATTAATTAACTTTGTAATATAAGTTTTGTATATAATGTCATTCAAAAACACAATATATATAAGTAGCTGTTTATAATTACATTGCTTTTTATCGAATTCTAAAAAGGAGTTGTATACTATGGATAAAGAAAATCTATTAAGTCAGCAGGTTAATAGCATCCCCTCAGATGCTCTGAATACTCCTAGCAAGGAACAAGAACAACTGTTAGAAACATCATCTCAAAACGTACAAAATTCCAATAACAATACTAACAAAAAAGATGAGACTCAAGGTCTATCTGGAAAATATTCCCCTATTTCAATAAAGAATACAAACTTATAGTTATTTACTATCATACGCAGCAAATGCTCTTGCTGAACTAATTCTTATACAGAAACTAATACGCATTCCCGATAATTTTTTACCAGTTGTAACATAGAAAAAGAGATTTAGATATAAAAACAGGCTCTGAAAAAAATTTCTGCACAACCTAAAAAAAAAGGATGGCATTAGCCATCCTTTTTTCCATCATCAACTATAAAATTATAGTTTGATTACGTTTTTAGCTTGAGGTCCACGGTTACCGTCTTCGATTTCGAAGCTAACTTTTTGACCTTCTTCTAAAGATTTGAAACCGTCAGTTTCGATTGCTGAGAAGTGTACGAATACGTCGTTTTCGCCTGGAACTTCGATGAAACCGAAACCTTTTTCGTTGTTAAACCATTTTACTTGTCCTGTTACTGCCATAATTATTTCCTCCTAAGAAAATACAAATTTTAAATTTTTTAGTCTTCCTGTCTAAAAAAAGAATCCACACATTATCAAATACGAAACATAAACTAGTTCTCACATACTTTTTCTCGTTCGTTTTCAGCACTTGATAACATATGGATTGCTTAATTTAACTATTCAACTGACATCATCATAGCACATTAAAATAAAATGTACAATCTTTTTCTAAAATGGAATTTCTAATTTTTAGTATTTCTTATAAAATATAATTATCTCTATTCCAAATAAGGAGGAATTTATGAACAACAAAATTCCTAGAAAAACATTAAAAAGAATCGAAGAGGATATTGAAAATAATAATCTTGGAAAAGCAAGAGACAGATTGCACGGCCTCATCTTTACATACCCAAATGAATTACATCTTCGAAAACAACTCGGAGATATTTATTATAAATTACAATATCCAGAAATGGCTGGACGTTACTGGTATCTAGAGGAGCATAAAACAGATATTATGCATGAATCATGTTTATTATTTGAGAAATCAATGGGAAATAACCCTCATCATATTGCACGCGCTTTAAAGTTTAAAGGCGATTCTAACCATATAAAAGCTTTGTATAAAGATCAACCTTTATCTTCAGTGCAGAAGAAAGTAGCAGAGGAGTTAATTTATGAGTATAAAGAAACATGGCAAGATAAGCTAGTTCCTTTTGGCTGTCTAGCATTCCTTGCTTGCCTTCTCTTTTCTGCCATTGTTGGTCTATTCACTATTTGGAATTGGATTTTTTAATTATAGGGGGAATTTTTACATGTCAAACTACGATAACGAAGAAAAGCTAACAGGCGGAAACGTTTCGAACGTATATCGTTCTGAAAATACTGTTCGTCGAGAGTTAAAGCCAGATAGCGCAAAAATCCATAAGCTATTACAACACTTAGAAAACAAAGGATTTCATTATACTCCAAAGTTTTTAGGTGTAGATGAAGAAGATAGAGAGGTTTTATCCTTTATTGAAGGAGAAGCTGGGAATTATCCTTTAAAAGAATATATGCGATCTAATGATGTATTAAAAGGAATCGCAAAGATGCTCCGCCTTTACCATGATGCTGTAAGTGATTTTCCGTTATTAGATGATTGGAAACCGATGGATCACACGCCAAATAACATTGAGGTTTTATGCCACAATGATTTTGCCATATATAACATTATTTTTAATAATAAGAAGCCAGTAGGGATTATTGATTTCGATGTTGCTGCTCCTGGTCCAAGACTATGGGATATCGCTTATACACTTTATACTTGTGTGCCTTTAAGTAGAGTGTATTATACAGAATCTGGTGAAGCCATTCATTATGAATCATCGCAACATGCAGATCGTATTAAAGAGAGAGTGAAATTATTCGTTCAGTCCTATGGTAAAAATATGGATGAAGATTACTTAGGAATGGTGTTGCTACGATTAGAAGGGTTATGTACATATATGAAACGAAAAGCGCAAGAAGGCGACTTGAATTTCCAAAGAATGATTGATGAAGGACATCTAGAGCATTATGAGAAAGATATGAAGTTTATTCGTAATCATAGGGCTGAGTGGCGTTGATTTAGTAATAAAGAAAAGTTAGTATCGTTTTTTGCCGATAAATTGATATCTCTTTTCGAATCGTTCACAAAATAACAAGGGGCCCCCTTCAAACAGGTGCCCCTTCCTTTTATTTCGTAAACTGTGCTTCTTCTGTAGATCCTTTTAACGCTGTCGTTGATGAAGTTCCGCCTGTAATCACTTGTGCAACTTCATCAAAGTAACCTGTTCCTACTTCGCGTTGATGACGTGTTGCAGAGTAGCCGTGTTTTTCTGCTGCAAATTCAGCTTGTTGTAGTTCAGAGTATGCTGCCATGCCGCGCTCTTTATAGCCACGTGCTAGTTCAAACATACCGTAATTTAATGAATGGAATCCAGCAAGTGTTACGAATTGGAACTTATAACCGTAAGATGCGATTTCCTTTTGGAAGCTCGCAATTGTTTTTTCATCTAGTTTTTGTTTCCAGTTGAATGAAGGTGAACAGTTATATGCAAGTAACTTTCCTGGATGCTCCTTATGAATTGCGTCCGCAAATCGTTTTGCATCTTCTAAATTTGGTTCCGACGTTTCACACCAAACGAGGTCTGCATACGGTGCATACGCTAAACCGCGCGCAATCGCTTGATCAAGACCTGCATTCGTACGGTAAAATCCTTCTGGTGTTCTTTCTCCTGTAATAAATGCTTTATCAACAGGATCGATATCGCTCGTAATTAAATCAGCTGCATCTGCATCTGTTCTTGCAACGATAATTGTTGGCACTCCCATTACATCTGCTGCAAGACGTGCAGAAATTAAATTACGTACCGCTGTTTGCGTTGGTAGTAGTACTTTTCCACCTAAATGGCCACATTTTTTCTCTGAAGATAATTGATCTTCAAAATGCACACCTGATGCACCTGCTTCAATCATACCTTTCATCAGTTCGAATACGTTTAATTGTCCACCAAATCCAGCTTCTGCATCTGCTACAATCGGTACGAAATAGTCTGTATCATCGCTTCCTTCCATATGTTGAATTTGATCCGCACGTTGAAGTGTTTGATTAATTCGTTTCACTACAGCAGGTACGCTGTTCGCTGGATATAAACTTTGGTCTGGATACATATGTCCAGAAAGGTTTGCATCAGCTGCCACTTGCCAACCACTTAAGTAAATCGCTTTTAACCCAGCTTTTACTTGTTGCATCGCTTGATTTCCTGTTAATGCGCCAAGTGCGTTAATATAGTCTTCTGTATGAAGCGATGTCCAAAGCTTCTCAGCACCGCGGCGCGCTAATGTATGTTCAATATCAATTGATCCGCGCAGGCGAATTACATCTTCTGCCGAATATGGACGTGTGATCCCTTTCCAACGCTCATCTAATTCCCAGCTTTCTTGTAATTTCTCGATTCTTTCGTTTTTCATTTATTCCATCCCCTTTTCATTTTTTATAAAATTTCATAACCTGGTAATGTTAAAAATGGTACGAATTCATCATTTCGAACGAGATTTGTAAACAACATTGTCGCCTCTTGGAATCTCCCTTTCTTAAAGGCTTCCTTACCAATCTCTCTTTCTATTTTTGCTAATTCTTCTTCTTTTAGCTCTTCCATTAATTCAAGCGTAATATTACGACCATCATTTAGTTTTCCACCTTCATGACGAATCCATTGCCATACTTGTGCTCTTGAAATTTCAGCAGTTGCCGCATCTTCCATTAAGTTATAAATGGGTGCTGCTCCCCGTCCGCTTAACCAAGATGCAATATATTGAATACCTACGCTAATATTCATGCGAAGGCCCTCTTCTGTAATCGTTCCCACCGGTACCTCTAGTAAATCGTTTTCTGTTACACATATTTCTTCACGTTTTCTGAAAATTTGATTTGGTGTTTTCATAATGTGATTAAATACTTCCATTGCAACCGGTACAAGTCCAGGGTGAGCAACCCAAGTCCCGTCATGACCGTCTAAAGCTTCGCGCTCCTTATCAGCACGCACTTTTTCAAAAGCTGCTTCATTCGCTTCTGGATTATTTTTAATCGGAATTTGTGCCGCCATTCCTCCAATTGCTGGTGCATTACGGCGGTGACACGTTTGAATTACTTTCAAAGAATACGAACGCATAAATGGCGCTGTCATCGTGACTTGTGCTCTATCTGGTAGTAAGAATTTATTATGATTACGGAAACTCTTTAAAAAGCTAAAAATATAATCCCATCTTCCACAGTTTAAGCCAGCAGAATGATCTTTTAGCTCATACAAAATTTCATCCATTTCAAACGAAGCGTGAATCGTTTCCAGTAACACAGTTGCTTTAATCGTTCCATTTGGAATGCCGATATATTTTTGAGCAAATACGAATACATCATTCCATAATCTCGCTTCTAAATAACTTTCCATTTTCGGTAAGTAAAAGTATGGGCCGCTCCCTTTTGCTAAAAGAGCTTTCGCATTATGGAAAAAGTACAAGCCGAAATCTACTAAGCTACCTGACATATTTTCCCCATCAACTTGCATATGCTTTTCCTCTAAATGCCATCCTCTTGGACGTACAATGAGTACAGCTGTTTTCTCATTTAATCTATATTCTTTCCCTTTATCATTTTCATGTGAAATCGTTCCCTTTACTGCATCTCGTAAGTTGATTTGACCTTCCACTGCATTTTCCCAAGTTGGTGAATTCGAATCTTCAAAATCCGCCATAAAAAGATGCGCTCCTGAATTTAAAGCGTTAATGACCATCTTTCTATCTACCGGTCCAGTAATCTCTACGCGGCGATCCTCTAAGTCTTTTGGCAGCTTGGCAATTGTCCAATCCGCTTCACGTATGTGTTTTGTTTCTTCTAGAAACTTCGGAAACTCCCCTGCATCAATTCTCTTTTGTTTTTCTACACGTTTTTGTAAAAGTTCTATGCGGCGCTCATTAAAATTCTCATGTAGTTCCTTCAAAAAACTAAGCACCTCAGGTGTCAATATTTCGTTGTACGCTGGTAACATTTCTCCAACGAGTGTAACCCGTGAAGTTTGCGTCGACATATTAGCATCCCCTTCTTAAACTGTTTTATAACAGATTTGATTTTATGTTTTATATTATATAACAAATCTTCGGAAAAGGAAGTTTTTTTTGAAAATTCATTTCACTTTTTTTCAAAACGCCATGCTTTCGCGCTTTATTCCATACAAAAAAGGCCGCTGTTATACAACAACGACCTTTTTTGTATTATTTTTAAATTTTACTTTGACTAGTTAAACTTTATTACTGCCCTTGTTCCATATCATGCAATATTGCTCTATGTAAAAACTGTGCGTATTGTTCTCTCGTTACCTTCATAGACGGACCGAATTTACCTTCTCCGATTCCCATTGTAATACCATTTGTTTGTATTGCACTAATTGCATTCGTTGCCCATGAATTTGCTGAAACATCATTAAAGTTATGAGATCCCTTTGCCTGTAAGTCAAAAGCATTCGTAAGAACTTGTGCCATTTCCGCACGCGTCAACGTCGCCTTCGGTCTAAAGTTTCCATTCTCGTCTCCCTGGAAAATTCCGATTTCCGTTAAAGCCAATATTTCCTCGATAAAGCTTGTTGAATTTTCATCGATATCTCCATATGGGTTTTCATATTCATCTTGTTCTTCCATATCAAACACACGGTAAATTAAAGCTGCAACTTGCTCACGTGTTACATTATCCCCAAAACCGAATATTCCATCGCCATATCCCAAAATAATTTCTTGTTCCGCTAAATCATGAATCGCCTCATATGCCCAATGCCCTTTTGGTACATCTTTAAATACAATTGTATTTGTTTTTTGCAACGGTGCACTTTCCGCTTTTACATTGTTACTCTCTGCTGAGAATAACACCCCACCCATAATTGTTAATGCTGTAGCTGTTTTTAATAATTTTTTGCTCATTACATTTCCTCCCCAATATGTATATGTTTTTTCAAATATACATAACAAATAGTATATTTTCCGACACATTTCGTGACGGTTTTGTGAATCATATTACACATCATGTCTTTTTTATGGGGTTGATTATAAAGCTTATGTATAACATTAAAAATACATAAAAACGAATAATAATTCTTTTTTAAACAAACAAAAAAGCACAAATATTTCTATTTGTGCTTTCATATTTCACTCTATCTCCAATCCTCTTTCAAATGATAATTAATAATCGCATTATTAATAAATTGAGCATATTGTTCTCTAGGTACAGGGCGATTTAATTCATACATGCCATTCCCAGTTCCTCTTACAACATTATTAGATTGTAGCGCACTAATTGCATCTTCTGCCCAGTGGCCTTTTGGAATATCTTTAAATGTATGTTTTTGCTTCGTTTCAAAAGTAAATGCTCGTTTTAAAATGACAGCCATTTCCGCTCTAGAGACTGGTGCTTTCGGCCTAAAGTTCCCTTGCCCATCCCCTGTAAAAACACCACGTTTTGTTAACGCCAAAATTTCCTTTTTAAAAGTTGTTGTACTATCAGAAATATCTTTATACGGATTCGCTACTGATCCTTCTTCTTTCATTTCAAGTGTTCTGTAAATAATACCAGCTACTTGTTCACGTGTTGTAAGATCACCAACACCATACTTCCCGTTTCCATACCCTAATATAATTTTATGATATGCTAAATCCATAATAGCGTCATATGCCCAAAACCCGTATGGAACATCTTCAAACACAATCATTTGTGGATACTCTTCCGCTTTTACAGGCGTCACATTCGTCCCTGCAAATATCCCTCCTGCCATTGTCGCAATCATCATTACACCCAATATTTTTTTCTTCATCGTCCTCTCTCCCTATTTCATTCAAATAAAATGAACTTCATTATTTCAGGAGTACTATTTTTTGGTGAATGTAAGATAAAATGCAAATCTTCTAGAAGAAATATTTCCACTACCTTTCTGCTTTATGCCTCCTTCTTTCTTTTTCAAAAAGGAAGTTGTCACATCTAAGGTGTCATATACTAAAACATTCTACAATCTCTTTATAAACTCCTTTTCACTTTACAACTTCCCTTTATTGGCGCGTAAAGGAGATGCCTAATGAAGGTTACTATATTCATGATTTATATTTCAGAGGTAGCATTCCTCTCCACTGATAACTCGCCTTCTCTTCCCTTGCGAAAAGTTAGCGCCATCCCTACAAATATAAGGATAATCCCAACTACTTGCATACTAGTTGGTCTAAATCCGGTAAAAACAGTATCTAATAATATTGCAACCGCAGGATCTAAAAACACTAATACAGAAATAATTCTCGTCGATAAATGTCTTAAACTGTCAAAAAATAAGTAATATACAAATCTAGTATGTACAGATCATCACCTTGAAAATGCTCGAAATCTAAGAATAGTAGTAATAAAAAAAAGCATCCTTTTTTCTTAAATAAAATGTACCCTATAGAAT
>NZ_QPEL01000210.1:0-3285 GCF_008368965.1 Bacillus sp. AY2-1
TTGATGATTTGTTCGTTTATCCTTATATTGCTATTATATTAGCGAAAGCAATATATTGGGGGGACAAAAATGAAATTGAAATTAACATCTAAATTGGAAAGATTAAGAACAAGTAAAAAGGGGATTGGTGCTTGTGTTTTGGCTGCAGGCATGACGGCAATCACAATGGCTCCTCAAAGTGCGTATGCACATGGGTTTGTTGAAAAGCCGAGTAGTCGTGCTGCTTTATGTAGTCAGAATTATGGGGTATTAAATTTAAATTGTGGAAATGTAATGTACGAACCTCAAAGTCTAGAAGCACCTAAAGGATTTCCAGATAGTGGACCGATTGATGGGAAAATCGCTTCGGCAGGAGGGTTGTTTGGAGGTATTCTTGACCAACAAACATCAAATCGTTGGTTCAAAAACACAATTAAAGGTGGAGTAAATACATTTACATGGAAATATACAGCAGCACATTCTACAAGTAAATGGCATTATTACATTACAAAAAAGGGATGGGATCCTAACAAACCATTAACACGTGCTGAATTAGAACCAATTGGAACTGTGAAACATGACGGTTCGGCTGCATCAAATAATTTAACACATACAATTAATGTACCAACTGATCGTAATGGTTATCATGTTATTTTAGCTGTATGGGATGTAGCAGATACGTCAAATGCTTTTTATAATGTAGTTGATGTAAATTTAGTAAATAATGAAACTCCTGATACAGTAGCTCCAAGTCAACCAACTGAATTAAATGCCTCTAAAGTTTCTGCCAATAGTGTTGAAATAACATGGAAGGCTTCCACTGATAATATAGGTGTAAAAGAATATCAAGTGTTACGTAATGGAGAAGTAATTGATACGGTACCAGGTACAACTTTTATTGATAAAAAATTAAAAGCAGATACGGAATATACTTATACAATAAAGGCATTAGACTCTGCTGGAAACATATCAAAAGATAGTGAAAAACTGAAGGTTAAGACAACACATACAATCCCCGATATGGAGGCTCCAACTCAACCAAAAGGATTACATAGTATGGGTACAACATCGACAACTGTTGATTTAATGTGGAGTCCGTCAGAAGATAATGTAGGTGTTGACCATTATATTGTATATAGAGAAAGCGCTGGGGTTATGAATAAAATTGGAACAGCGGCTAATACATCCTTTATGGATAAAGATTTGAAGGCTAATACATCGTATAATTATGTAGTGACGGCAGTTGATTTAGCTGGAAATGAATCTAGTAGAAGTGATGTTTTGAATGTAACAACAAAGTCAGAGAATTCCGCATATGAAAAATGGGATGCAAGAAAAGCATATACTAAAGGTGATAGAGTAGTACATGAGGGGAAAGTGTACGAAGCGGTTCAAAATCATCAAGGAAATGGCGACTCAAATTGGATTTTTGCTTTATCGCTTTGGAAGCCAGTTTTGAATAAATGATAAGCTGAAAAAGATAGTTTACAATTTTGGATTGCTCTTTAAAAATTAAGGGCTGTTCCAAATATAATTATCTAATGGATTAAATGATATGTTAATAAAGTGAAACTGTAATCAGTGGAGGTTTTGTTCATCCCCCACTGATTATCAGCCCTCACCAATCGGGCTTTTACGGGCGCCCGTTAACGCGGGATAAAATTTAATCGCTATCCTAATGTTTACGAAATGAAATTAAAAAAAGAATCCCAATGGAATTCCATTGGGATTCTTTTTTTCTAATTTGTAATAGCGTAAATTTTCACTGTGAATTTGCTAGTGGCACCAATTGGACTTGCAATATAATATTTAGTATTTGTGTAAGCTTCAGTCGTAGATTCATGTGAAATATTTTTCCAACGAGTGGAATCTATTCCCAGGGAAACATCAATCATTACATTGAAAGAAATAGTAGAAGGATAATCTTTTTCTGAAGGCTCAATAACCCATTTTAATTCTTTTGTACCTACAGGTAAACTATCAATTTTAAAGTTTTGGCTGGATCGATTTTGTTGCCCTGATAAAGGACTAGATTCAGATGCTATTTGCGAAATTAATATTTCTTTTTCATTTGAATGTATACCATTTAATTTAATGATACTATCAATTAAACCTGGACCAGGAAAATCAGCTGCGATGATACCAGAATGTTTAATTGCGCCTTGTTGTAAGAGTTCGGTCCCAAGTATATTCATCCCCCCATAGTATACTTGTCCGTTTCTATCGCGAGGGAAATCACTCCACGCATTAGTGGAATTCGTTTGAATCAATTTAGGACTACTGTCAGTATTTCTGCCTTCTTTTCCGCTTGCAACAAACCAAGGATATACATTATTTAAAAATGCGGCTGCGCCCCCCGTACCACTAAAATAATTGAGGTAAATTTTTCCATTATTAAAGTTAGTATTTGTATTTTGTAGATGGTTTTTTATCGCAATCCATTTTGTGTATATTTCGTTTGGTCCGCTTCCAATTTCAAATTTATCTTGTATATTCAAACCTTCGTAATCAATCCCGTACAATTGAGTGGATGTAAAGTTTTGTAAGATTACAATTTTCCCGCGGGTATCTCCTAAAGTAGGATTATTTCTATCTGAAGTTTGTACGGAATTAGGATCCCAAAAATATGAAGCATTAACGTTTTTGTATTTTAAAAATATCTCCTCAAATGATAGAGATCCATTTTCAGGAGTAGTTTCTTCTTTTAAGCGCATTAATATTGTTTCTGTTGGATGAGCTTTTAAAAATTGAATGGTCTCTTTCAATACATCTTCAAACACAGCTTTTTGATTTACAACACCATGATACATTGCAAAAGAATCTTTTACACGTTTAACACGCATATCTACATATCGAATTCCGGAATTTAATTGTTGGGATAAACTCATAGTTTGATTTCTTGTCAAATTTTCATCAATAAAACTTGCTCCATGTAAAGCCATTGTACCGTGAGTCCCTGGAATAGATATTTCACTTATTTTTGTTGAATCTTCTATTTTCGCCATCCACGATGGATTTTGATACCCTATATTGGATTCATAGGAGTAACCTGGATGACTATTAGCTAAAATAGTAGATGGTGTACTTAAACTTGCTAGTGTAATACAAGTAAGGATACTAATTTTAAAGAAATTTCTCATTTTTATTTTGTTCATTTTTTCTCTCCTGACCTTTAAACAATTGTTAGATGATTTTTTACTATATTTATTGTTTTTCATTCTTAAGATAATAAATTTTTGTATTTGAAAATAATTAACAATAGGGGGAGTAAGTTATTTGAGACTTTAATAATTTGTTATTATAAAT
>NZ_QPEL01000211.1:0-3003 GCF_008368965.1 Bacillus sp. AY2-1
TTTATGTTATCCATATATATAACTCCTTAGATTTTATGATAATTATACATCGCAGTAACCTAAATTTCAAAAGGTTGTTGCTAATATGCAGTAACTAAAGGGATTTTTAAACCTAGGATATCTCCACATTGTTATCAAGCTAAAAAATAAAATCTCTCCTAAAACGAAAAAAAGATGAACAAAATAATAAAAAGGCTCATTTCTATTTCTTTTTTAGTTTCTATTCCTTAGTAAAAGAACTTAGTAGATGAAAAGGTTAGATTGCACAATTAATTGGGAGATAAGTATAAGTAACTTTGAACAATATTAAGTTCACTATTTTTATGGTGCTCCTTTTTCTATAACGGTAAGTTCAAATTATGTTTCTATTAAATAAAAATGTTATAAATTATTCTACATGAACTGATATACTTTTAGATAATACTTGCATTGAGAAAGGAACTCTAGCTTCAAAAGTTATAGTATTTGTTGAATTTGATGTGTTCGAGAAGATGTACGAACCCTTGATACGTAATCTAAATGTTTTTTGATCCGAATGGACCAGTATAAGAACTGACTTCGTCTAAAGAACTTTCTGCATATCTAATCCCATTAACAGTTAAAGCTTCTGAATATGAATCCAGTGTACCTACTTCACTAACTTTCACATAAAGGTTATCGCCTTTAAGAACAGGAATAGATAAGTAAGAACTTGCACTATACATTTTGTTATTATCACCTATAGCACTAATACTAACACTTCGTAGTGGAGAAGAATCCGCCTTTGAAATAGATGGTAAAAATGCTAGTGTGAGTGCAAAATACATAGCTAACAAGTTCATAAATTTTTTCATATTAACAACCCCTTAGGTATTTATTTAACATCCTGTATTTTACAAGTTAAAAATTTAAATTTAATATCGTTATATAAGGAATACTTATGCGATTCTGCATATTGAATATAAAGCACACAAAAACTCGGATACATAAATCTCTTGCAGTTACATTCGGGATATGAAAATAACTAAAAGAAAAAGGAGATTTCTTTCTGAGAGTAGGGCCTCTTTGCTCTTGGTACCGATAATGAGACGTTATACGAACCTGATATATATAGTATACAACCGAAATCAAACAACAAATCACTCCTTTTAAATGGTAAAATAGGGAAAAGGGGGTCCTGTATAATGCCTTTAGAAAACTCTATTTATTACATTGGAGTTGCTATTATATTAATGATCATCGGTGCATTGCTTGGGGGGATTATACGTATAATGCGATATTCTAGTAATCACAAAAAGCAAGATTCAGTTGAGCCAAAGTTAGATAAAGTTATTCAACTGTTAGAAAGACAAAACAAAGATTGACCTTACTCAAAATAGAATTAGTTTGCAATAGCTCCTAATAACGAAAATCATGTAAATGAGTTGTCCATATGGAGACGGCTCATTTTATTTCTTCTCAGTGTAAGTTTTCTTCGAAATGCTGGCGGTACCCCATGCCTATCAACCCAACATGAACGATTTACTCCAAAACTATAAAAACGATTGACATATAAAAAAATTTGTTCTGGGGATATTATAATATCTTAACTTGATGGCGTTAGGAATGGGACAGGGATCTAAAAGATAAAAGGAATTAAATGTATAATATATTGGTGAGTATCAGTTTAAAAGATTTACATTGGTTATTTAATAAAGATTTATTTTATTATGATGAAAACAAGGGAACCGTACTGTATGAATCAATTGTCATTGTTGGGGGATATCCATGAAAAGAAGATATGTAGACTTGTGGTGAAGGAGCTGAAAAACATGGATTATATAAGTTATTTAAGAAATATGGTTGGACATGAAAAAGTAATTATGGTGGTCGCAGGTTGTTTTGTATTGAATGAAAAAAATGAAGTGCTTTTGCAATTACGATCTGATAATGGAAAGTGGGGACACCCCGGTGGATTTATGGAGTTTGGCGAGACAGTGGAAGATACAGCAAGGAGAGAAGTGTTTGAAGAAACTGGTTTGAAATTAGGACATCTAGAATTCTTTAATGTGTATTCTGGAAAAAAATACGAAAGAACGCTATCTAACGGTGATCAAGTTGCCTTAGTGAAATTGACTTATATTTGTAGAGATTTTCAAGGAACATTACATACTGATAACGAAGAAAGCTTACAGCTAAAATTTTTCCCATTAGATAACTTGCCTGAACTATGGCAGAATCAACAAGAAGTCTTGGAAGATTTGTTAGAGTATATGGAAAGAAAGAAGTAAATCTTCCTATCGAGTAGACAAAGGAGCCATATGGTTACGCACATTTAGATAATATAAGACTCTCCTTAAATTAGAAAGAGGACAAGCCCTATTATTATGAGGTTTGTCCTTTTTTTTGATATTATTTTCTTGCCAATAATGAAGATTATAGGTAACAGAGATAATCATTAAACAGCTATATAAGCTAAGGTTTTACACCATCCATTAAGTGAAAAAAAGCGTTATCTTTTCTTATGATTCTACAGAAAGAATGGCCTGTTTTTATATTTGTAGGATAGTTTTAGATACAAAAACACAGGAGTTTGCAACCTATAAATGACTAAATGTAAAATATATATTTCATTTATGTTGTTAATAATTTAATATATAAAATATAAGATTTATGGTGTGAAGTTATCTTTACAAGTGAGGTGTATTTAATGTCTTTAAGTAAAGTGAAGATTGCAAGGGTTGAAAAAGGTCTGACCCAACAAGGGTTGGTCAATATTGTAAATGTTACACGACATAACATTAGTCTTATTGAAAGTAATAATTATAACCCTTCTTTAAAACTTTGCATTCATACAGCTAAAACACTAGATAAAAGTTTAGATAAATTATTTTGGGAGGAATTTTAAAATGGAAAAACTAAAAAAATGGTTTTCACTCAGTACACACCCAGATGAAAGAATCCAACAAATTGAAATGAAAATTTGGGCTCAATCTGGAATTATTGTCCTACTTATAGCTTTTGTTGATTTTATAATAAGAGGAG
>NZ_QPEL01000212.1:0-4141 GCF_008368965.1 Bacillus sp. AY2-1
TAGAAATAGAAAGAGTGGATTCCATGTGAGAGAATAGGGATCCACTCTTTCTATTTCTACAACTGATAAAGAGACACTATATCTGACTTACATAAATATCCTAGTTGTTCAAATTTGTCCTTGCTAATGGTACCATTAGAGTCATGGAGGGATATTATGTTTACTTTTAGATAATGCTTTAAGTTAAGTCTTTACAATTAAGCCCATTAAACGAAAGCCTTTAAATATAGAGCGTACAACTTTCATGAAGATGCGCCCTAAAAGAAATATTAAGTATGTATTATTTCTTTTCTTTAACTTCGTATTTAGCTTCAATAAAATTTAATAATTTACCTTTTTGATCATCATTTTCTTATATTTCCTTATCGTGTTGTATAATTGATTACGAGTTACTCTTTCTATTTTGATGTTCCTCTACTTTCTTATCATATACCTTAGAGAAATCATCCTTGTTTTCTTTAGCTAATTGGTAAACTGCTTCTTTCCACTGTTCTCTATCCATGCCTAACAGGTGGGGAGAACTATTCGCAATAACTACACTAACTTCTTTTACATCTTTACCTTTAGCTTCTAATATTGGTTTTGTACCTTTTCTTGCATCCTCTATCCCTTCTAAGATGAGTTTATGCGTGTCTTTATACTTTTCATCACCTTTTAGTGCATAACCTAAACCTATTATTATGTCATCCTTATTAAAGTTAAAATCTAGTAATTGTTCATACATGTAACTTGGATACTGTTCCTCAGATATTGTAGTTTTCAACATTGCTTTACTAGTTTCTTCAGTCTTAGGAGTAGAATCTTTATCTCCTAGCCCACAACCGTAATAGAACTGGCATTGTCAACGCTATGAGTTTCGTTGCTTTCATTATGTATTCCCCTTTTAGAAAGTATTGTAATTAATTAACATATTGTACCATAACGTAAATTATGAATATTAGATATACAAATTCCCTATCTTTACCGTGAAATGCATTTATTGTAATAATGAAGAATATGATACACATGCTTGGAATTGAAAAAATTTATAGCTCGTGAAATAAGCATATACAAAGAAAAAGACATATTTATATTGTCCTCACCCTTACCGTCCATTTTGTCTAAAGGGTAGTCAAACCCACACATTAATACACAATTGGAAACATAATCAGTATATTAAGAAAAAATGTGTGAATTATTTAAACAAAAAAGTGTTAGCAAGTTTGCAAACGAACTTGCTAACACTTATACAGAATAGACATAACTTATTGCCGATATGTCGCCTTTGAAAATAGCTTTAATCAGTTACATCACACTTTATACGAAATACTCATAAAAACAGTCTTAATATACATGATAACAGTATAAACTCTATATTTCTTTTAATAATTTAAGGTTATATCCTTTCTGCATTCGCCGCGTTTAGCCACGAATCATAGAATTCTGTAACTGATGCATACCGTTCTGCCCGATTTTCATTTACAGCACGATACGCTACCTCATATAATTCCTTACTTGCTTCCCATTTTATAAAGGAACGATCTTTTTCACCGCCTAGAAGTGAGAAAGCCATTGCTCCCATATTAAATACATTTGTTCTTTCATCAATTATAGCGTTTAGTTCAAATTCCTCTGGTGACATAAAACGGGAGGAACCCCATAGCCGGCCCATTTTATTTATGTAAGGTTTCTTACTGTATAAATCTATATCACAAATTTTTGTTTCGTTTGTATTAAAATTATATAAAATACTACCGTCATAAAAATCTATCGCTACATAGTTTTTCTTTTCTACATAAGTATGGAAAGAAAAAATGGAATGTAAGGAATGAATTCGTTTTATAGCAGACAAATGTCTAAATTTATAAAATGGAGAGTTTGGATTTTTATATTTCTCAGGAGGTGGGAAACGCCAATGCGAATGAAGACATTCACCATCAAACCAATCGAAAATTAATACATATCCAGATTGAACTGGAAAATGATCGATTAATCTTATAAGCGAGTCATGCTTTAAATCTTCATAGATAGTAACTGAATTTTTTAGCCTTTCAATAGCATCCCTTGTTGTTCCTTCATATGCAATTGTTTGTGCTCCTGCGTATTTAATAAATTTCTTATGACCATCTTTTTCTATACCAAAACTTATATTACCTGAATCTTGCTGGTCAAAAACTGCAAATACGGTCCCTAATTTAATAAGCCAATCAAAATTATGATATTCTTTCAATTGGAATGTTACGTTATTTAACTGAATTTCCACGGAATTATCTTTCATAGATTACCTCACATTTAATATAATTAAGTTGTACATTCCACTATTTCGACATATTTTATGGAAATCCTATGCTAATAATATAAAATTTTATAAATATAATGATAAACACTTATAAAGAGGTGAATATAATGGACCAACAAATTGTTATTAAAGCATATCAAAAAGACTGGGTTGAAGAGTATATAAAAGAAAAAGAGAAATTCTGTTCCTTGTTAGGACAAGAAATAATTGCTGTTGAACATATAGGAAGCACTGCAGTAAAAGGATTAGGAGCTAAACCTCTTATTGATATGATGATTGGCGTAACGGACTTGCAAATTACTGAAAACTGGATAGAAATTCTATCTGAAATTGGATATGAGTTTGTTCCAAAAGAAGCTACGAATTGGCGCTTTTTTAGAAAGGGAAAATGGAGAGCAGGTACTCATCATTTGCATGTTTATATTTATAATAGCGAAGAATGGAGAAACAATATTTTATTTCGGGACTTTCTAATAAGCCATGAATGGGCACGTGAAGAATATAGAGAATTAAAAGAGATGCTTGCTATTACATATACTTTTGATCGTGTGTCGTATACAAAGGCAAAAGCGCCGTTTATTCGAAAAATATTAGAATTAGCTAGAACTTAATAAATTTATAGATTCTTATCTAACTAGTTTTGAAACCTCTTCCTATACTTTTTATAGGGAGGGGATTTTTTGTTTTTTTCATGACAAAATATATAAGTTCTAATTATTGGAGGCAAACTATTTTATTTATTTTGATATTTCGAGTACATTGGAAATATTAAGGGGGAATTAAGCAATGAAAGCTATTGTACATCAATATAAAAAAGGATTAGAGGGATTAGAATATAAATTTTCACCTGAGATAAGTCCTAATGCAGGTGAAGTAAAAGTAAAGTTAAAAGCTGCAGGATTAAATCATAGGGATTTATTTATTATAAATAATAGAAAAGAAATGGATCTATCATTAGTAATAGGGTCAGATGGATCAGGAGTTGTTACAGAAATAGGAGAAGGAGTTTCAAATATTAAACTACATACAGAAGTTATTATTAATCCTAGTATTGGATGGGAACATGCTACTGAAGTACCGGAGTTACCGGAAGTGCTAGGTGGACCGAAAGATGGAACGTTTGCTGAATATGTAATTGTACCAGCTGAAAATGTAGTAGAAAAGCCTTCATATCTTACTTGGGAAGAATCAGGTGTTTTATCTTTATCCGCACTAACTGCATATAGAGCGCTTTTTACAAAAGGTAGACTGAAGTGCGGCGAACACGTTTTAATTCCGGGAATAGGCGGTGGTGTTGCTACATTTGCCATGTTATTCGCGAAAGCAATTGGCGCAAAAGTGAGTGTTACTTCTAGGGTAGAGAATAAAAGGGAACTTGCTGAGAAATATGGTGCAGATATTTCTTTTCATAGTGCTGGAAATTGGGAAGAGAGCTTACAAGGTGAAAAAGTAGATTTAATAATAGATAGTATAGGTCCGGCAACTTTTTTGAAATATTTTGATGTATTAAAACCAAATGGAAGAATCGTGAATTTTGGTGCAAGCTCAGGAGATAAAATTGAATTACCATTACGCGCGCTATTTTACAATCAAATTGATATTATGGGAACATCCATGGGTAGCGGTGAGGAATTTAATGAGATGATAAAATTTATAGAAAAACATCAAATTAAACCAATTATTGATAAAGTTTACTCGTTAGAAGAAGCAATTCGAGCACTAAGCCGTATGGAACATGGAGAACAATTCGGAAATATTGTACTTCAAATGAATTAAAAAATATGATTTTGCAATTAGTATATTTAAATGAATATGTTATGTATCCCAAACATGAAAAAATACGAACCGCCTTATTATAAAGGC
>NZ_QPEL01000213.1:0-674 GCF_008368965.1 Bacillus sp. AY2-1
AGTATATATAAATAATATGATAGGGGATGGGATGCGATATTTTGAATGAAGGAACAGTTTTTATATAAGAAGTAATTAGGTAGTAAGAACAGAGATATTTGGGAGGAAACAAGCGCGATGAAAACACTATTTAAAATAATAGGTATTCTAGCTGGTATGGCGGTAATTGGAGTAGGTTTAACATATGGTATGCTGTATTATTTAAATAATAGTAAACCAGCTGCGAAAAAGGCATCACCAGCTGCTCCAGCAGTAGAGGTATTAGCTGATAGTAATGTAAAAGCAGAAGATGCAAAGCTTTTAGAAAATGGCAATTATTCATTGCCGAATAGTGGTTTTAATAAAAATTTTAAATGGACAGATGAGAACATACAGACAGCATTACATGAAATGGCACATCAAAAAGCGAAAGCTGATCAAAAGTGGGGCTATATTTTTATTACACAAGAGCGGATTGAAAGCTTAATTGATATTGTAAAGAGTAATGATCTTGTACAGGGAAGTACATATGTAGAAATTTTAGAACGATGGAAACAAGGAAAATATGAAAAAGTTGATGCAGATCACAATAAGATTTGGAAATTACAAAGCGGGAATTTAGGAGAAGGAAAAGGAGTAATGTCGGAAGCTGAGCAAAAAGAATTAATTAATCAAGTGTTTATGAACAAAGGTAC
>NZ_QPEL01000214.1:0-4449 GCF_008368965.1 Bacillus sp. AY2-1
AGGCATATTAACAGTAAGGAGAGTATTGAAATACTATTTTCAAATCTTTATTAGGAGAAAAATTTGAAAAAGCTTATCATGTTATTATTTTTACATATATGTAATATAAAGTGAATTGATAATATTTAGACTTACTATTACTAATATTCAATTAAGATAGTTAGTAATAAAGTAATAGTGTTAACTATCTTAATTGGTGTGGAATGTGATAAAAAGTATAAGTTTGCCGTAAACTTATGCTTTCGCTATTTACATAATATTCTTAATGTGAATTTTAAAGAAAAATACAAAATTTTTACTAGATGTGAGAAAAAAGAATCGAAAATATCCTTTAAAATAAGATATATTTGGTTCAAAAAATTAGAGGGCACCAATTCATTAAAGCAGTAAAAACGTTTTAATGAATTAGTGTCCTTTTTGTTTTAAAAAGAGAATATATTTTCTCAACAGGACAAATGGTAATCAGCTATAAGTATTAATTATAAGAATAAAAGGAAAATAGAAATTAATAATAAAGGAGAATGTGAAATGATAACATTAATATCTGAAAGAGATCTAGCTGAAATCCAAGAAGAAGATGTAGATGTATTAAAAGTAATGGCACATCCTGTTCGATTACAAATTGTAAATGAATTAATGCACCATAAAATGTGTAATGTTACACAGTTAACGGAAATATTAAGACTCCCCCAATCCACTGTTTCACAACATTTATCAAAATTGAGGGGAACCGTACTCCGCTCAGAAAGAAGAGGATTAGAGATGCATTATTATATAGATAATGCCAAGGCTCGTCAGATTGTTAAAATTTTAGATTTGTAGGTTAATAACACCTAAAAGGTTTCCTGTTATAGGCTGGAAACCTTTTTTAATGTATAACAAATTGCAGGCATTTATAAAGAAGCATGAAGATTGGAAAGAACAGCGTTTGTTCACTACGCAGTCGATTGGGATGAAAAGATTCAAATTGCATCTACAAATCATCAGGCATGGGGGGCAGGTCTAGCAGCATATGCTAGATTTGTTCATGCTGAATTGTGTGGGACAAGTGATCCATTGAAATTTAAACGTTCATATGAAAAATATATAGAATTAATAGGAGAAATTGCGAGAACGAAATATTCATCTCTCTAAAGCATTATGGACACATAGGGATATTACTTATAAATTAGGTGGGACAGACCATGAAGATTCACTGGATTATCTTCGTAGTCATGGCGTATCTGAGGCTAATTTCCGAGCAGACGTGTTAAAAGTTTATAACGGGAGCACGGTTACAGTGGATATCAAACCACAAAAAACCAATGAAATACCTGGTACAGTAGAGTCGAATGGTATTGCATATATTGAAGGATACAATGTAAATCTCCGCTCTGGACTATCAACAGAAAATAGTATTATTCGTAAGCTACAAAAAGGTGAGGCTTATAAAGTATGGAGTAAATTAGGTAACTGGTCACATCTTGGTGGTAACCAATGGATTTATTATGATTCTTCATATATTCGTTAACAAGGCATTGAACCTACTACAGTAATTGGTAAAAGAGTTATTTCAAAAGTAAATAATTTACGATTCTATGATTCTCCATCTTGGCAGGATAAAGATGTTGCTGGTACTGTATATATGGGTTTAGGATTTATTATTGATGCAAAGGTAATTGCATATAATTTATCATAATATAGAGTGCACAATAGTAAAGGTAAAACATATTATATAACAGCAAACGAAGCCTATGTGTATGTGAAGTGAAAGAGAGGATTTGCTCTACTATGGGGAGATCCTCTTTTTTTATTTATCCTGTATAAATTAGGTTTAATGGTGAAAAGAGGAGGCTAGGAATGATTTTTGGTTTGGGAAAAATATTTTCGATATAAAAACATTATATTTTAATATTTAAATTTTATAATGTTTTATTTAAAAATGGATTTTTCACATGATATAGATTTACTTAAGTATGTAGAATTTTTATTTCTTCTTTTTTTAATTGGGGGTGTTTATTATATTCAAATTATGAAAACTACAATTTACCAAAACATTAAAAATCTCAGAAAGTCTTTCGGTTTAACGCAGGAACAACTCTCGGAGAGGACTAGATTATCACGGAGGCAAATTAAGAATTTGAAAACGGATTGTCACGAACCTGATTTTGAAAGTTTAAAGGTGCTTGCGTCTTTTTTTAAATCTCTATAGACCGCCTTCTTAGCTTTGAAAATACGATCACTATTCAATTGCATTCAAAGAGATTACGAAGGGCTAGATGGATGTCAACAAAGATATACTTTAATTCAATTACATTGTAGAGGTGCAATTTTACAATTTTTCATCAAATGTGTTGAGGGAGCAAATTACTCTCTTTTTTCTTTTCTTTTAGATGTTCCCCCAATTCTAAATGGACAATTATCAACAATGTTCTTAACTAGATATAATACAACAAGTAAGCCTTAAATTATGTTAGGAGGAAAAAATATGTATCCGGAATTTTATATACAACAACCATCATATTGGTCTCCATATTCAACATACTGGCAACCAACACCTATATTTCTATATTCGTATAATCCTTCTTTATGCTTCCAACGTTGTATGATGTACACAGGTGGAAATTATAATGCCTGTAAATCAATATGTACTCCTCATCCTATGTAGCCTTCAAAAACTCTATAAATAATCCAAATCCTTCAAAATACGTACATTACTTTAAAATAAATATTTAAAGGAGAGATACATTTGAACGTATATTTTTATAGACAAGGACCTACTTTCTATCATGCTCCAACTTATGGTTACTTTACAGAAGATACTATGCCTATAATAACGCCAACTGGACCTTTTCCAATTCCACCCTGGATGCTATATGCTCACCCTCATATTTTACCGACACAAAATTGGCAGCAATTACAACATCTACAACAATATCAGCAATTTCTACCTCATGGGTAACTTTTTCAAGAGAGAATACCACTCTCTTTTTTATTTCCTTTCCTTTCGACAGAATACTACAATATATAGATAACTTTTTTGCTACCATGAAATGAGAAATCTTACATTTTAACTTATATAACTAATACATACTGAAGGTAACGCAATGAAACGCAAATTACTCACTGCATTAGCATGTAGCGCATTACTTATGGGGATGTCTGCTTGTAGTTCTAATGATAAAACTGCAATTGAATCAAAACCTAAACAAGAAGCTAAGAAACCCGAACCGGTTACTACAACTTCACTTATTATTGAGTTTAAGAAAGCTGGTATAGAAGCTGAAAATGTTACGGATTTACCACAAAAAGAGTTCGGTAATATGCGTAAAGATGGAAAACGAATCCTTACTCCAACATTAGGGGAAGATAAACGCGGCCGTGTGTTTGAATTTAGTAAGAAAGAAGACTTAGAGAAAGCTAAGAAGTACTATGATGAGTTAGGAAACTCAGCCCCAATACTTTTCTCGCATACATATGCATAGGGTAATTTTCTTTTACAGATGAATGGAGATATGAAAGCTGATGAGCTTAATAAATATAAAGAAGTTATGGATAAGGTAGTGAAGTAATATGTCCATTAAAAGCGAAACACATGTGCAACCTCTTACAAAAGATGAAGCTTATAAAATGATCCACTTATTGATTCCATTTCTTAACGATCCACAAAGCGAACGTGAAATTGATGAATCGAAAAGCCTATATTTCATAACTACTCAAGAATTCGAAGTTTGGCGTAAACATCCAGAGTTACCTTTGGAAATATCATCATGGGGGCGTGTCTACCGTCTTGTATTTATAGACATAGCGAATTGTATCTATGAAGGTAAAATGCTTAAACTGTCGGCCAATCAGAAAGGAAGCGTTGCTATAAATTTCAAGCGTTAAGGGAAACAAAACAAACGATTAAACGTCTGTAAACTTATTGAAGAAACATTTTAATCAGAGGGAAATAATATTTGGATGGGAGTCCAATACATATTATTAAAATTAAAGTGGTTCAAGTCAGAAGAATGCACCTTAGGGTGTCTTTTTTTGTCCATTACAGCCATTGTTTACTCTTTGATTTTTTATGTTCATTTGATATAATTATTACTACAGTAGTATTACAGTAATATCTTGGGTATATAATAAAAGAAGAGATACTCGATACATCTCTTCAGGTAACTGTTGCCGTAAGGCGGGTAGTTACTAAATAAAGTTATCTTCTTTTTCTAGAACTTCCCTTTTGCTTCCGACGGCGTAGGGAGGTTCTTTGACGTTTTTTGCTAATATTACTCACCAGTTTGTTTCCATAACCGGTAACAAGAATTATCAAAAATACTTTCAGCAAATCCTGTAGCAAAGACAGTAAATATTCCATCATAGGAGTCACCTCCTTTCCCTCTACATAAAAAAAAGAGAAAGGACAGCAACCAACCACCCTACGTCATACAGTTAAATCTATTCTATCATACTAGTACAATCTCA
>NZ_QPEL01000215.1:0-13545 GCF_008368965.1 Bacillus sp. AY2-1
CAATAACACTTCTATTATTAAATAAGAAAAATGTAGCTAAAATGCTCTTCACAAAAGAACTTAGATTTTTGTATAATAAGAACTAATGTTCTTCACAGACAATAGACTCAAATTACACAAATATATCAAATAGAAGAGGATTGATATACGATGAAAATTGATAGACCAAAAATTTCACCAGAGTTATCTTCAAAGAATTTTCAAGATATTTTTTATGAAGAAGATCCAACATTGGAAGTGTGTGAAATTATAGACTCCACTTTCGAAAATGAATCTGTAGATAGAGTACGATTATATGATGCGGTGATAAAAAACTGTAAGTTTACTAATACAGACTTTAGCAATATTGATATTACAGATGTTTGTTTTGAAAACTGTGATTTATCAAATGTTAATTTAAGCAATTCTTCTGTTCACAGAGTCGAATTTAAAAACAGTAAATTAATCGGAGTAAATTTCACAGAATCTAGCTTAGGAAATGTTAAATTTGAGAATTCAATTTTGAATTTAGCGGCATTTGGAAATTCCAAACTAGAAAAAATCATCTTCAATGAAACTTCATTAAATATTGCAGATTTTTTTGACTGTAAACTTAAAAAAGTTGAATTCCAATTATGTAGTCTTGATGAAGCTAATTTTGATCAGACATCACTGAAGGGGATAGATATTAGTTCTTCTAGCTTTGATACGCTTACAGTTTCAGTGAACGATTTAAGAGGATGTAAAGTATCAACATATCAAGCTGTTCAGTTTGCAACTTTATTAGGATTAATAATTAAAGATTAGTATTTCGAAGATAAAAGAACCCTATCCCGAATCATGGATTTTTTAATTGTCCGCGATTCGAGATAAAGTTCAAATAAATTAGTGATGACTTTTTATTATTTAACTACAGCTTGGTTTCCTTTTACATGTTCATTATTTATACTCATAAATTCTTCAATTTCTTCAACTTCTCTAATGATATCTTTTGACAAGTTTTCATACCCGTCTTTCGTTACAAGAATATCATCTTCTATTCGAATACCAATTGACTCTTCCTCAATATAAAGACCTGGTTCTATCGTAATAACCATACCTTCTTCTAACACTCTATCTTTATATGTTCCTACATCATGTGTATCTAAACCAAGGAAATGGCTGACACCATGATAATAGTATTTTGATAACTCTTCATCTTCTTGAATTAAACCAATTGCTTTACACTCTTCTGCCAGTACCTTTTTTGTATGCTCATTTAATGCAGCGAACTTTAATCCTGGCTTAATAATCTCTGTTGTTTCTTTTAATGCTTTTAATACAATATTATAAATTTGTTTTTGGCGACTAGAGAATGTTCCATTTGCCGGGAATGTATAACTAATATCAGCGTTATAGTAGTCTTTTTGAGCGCCTAAATCTAGCAATACTAAATCACCATTTTGAATTTGTGCATCATTATCTTCATAATGAAGAACTGTAGCATTTTTCCCACTCGCCAAAATTGTATTGAATGCATGGTGCTTAATGCCAGATGATTTCAGTGTAAAATCAAATTGTGCTTCTAATTCATACTCCATCATGCCTGCTTTTGCATGCTTAAGTACGTTGTAAATACCGTCTTTCGTTATAGCAATCGCTTCTTTAATAATTTCAATTTCTTCTTCTGTTTTAAATACTCGTAATTCACAAATGTTCGGATATACATTACCAATTGTTACGTGTGGGTATTTTTCTCTTACATGTTTAGCAAATGCTAATGTTTTTGTCTCCATACCATTCCACTCACGACTTTCTATATCTAAATATAGATGCTTCGCATTTTCTGTAAAAAGTATATTTGACATTGTCTTTTCAAAGCTATCTAAATATACAACTTTCTTTATACCTGAAATTCCCTCTGCTTCTTCGCTAGAAACTGTTTTCCCAACCCATTTTTCCATTACTGGATCTGATTTTTCAATGAAAAGTGTCTCTTCTACACTATTCCCAAACTTTTTCAGCATAAAAATAACATTTGGTTCACCGATTCCCGTTAAGTAGTAAAAATTACGATTCGGTACAAATTTATAATGTGCATCGGCTGACATATGAGGTGCTTGTCCAGCAAATAAAATCGTAATGGATTCCTCTGGTAATGTGTTTGCTAATCGTTCTCTATTTTGAGCAAAAAATGTTGATTTCATAATAATCCCCCTAGCGTTTTATGTATAATTGTGAAACTAATTATTCAATACACTTCATTCTATTATTGTTATAATTTTTCGTCAATTTTTAACTAAATTTTAGATAGTATTGACACAGACAACTAAACAAGTTACAATAACTATAAATTAGTAAGTTACTAATTTAAATTTAAATAAGAGGTGAACAAAATGCAAAACATTTTATTCCGTATTAATGAATTATCAAAAAAAGAAAGAACATCTGGATTAACAGTTGATGAAAAACAAGAACAACAAATGTTGCGTCAAAACTATACAGAAACATTTCGTGGAAGCCTAGATTCCATTTTATTAAATACAAAAATTGTTGATCCTAATGGTCTTAACGTTACACCAGTTGCATTACAAGATGCTCAAATACGTTTAAAATTAAGCAAATGAGTTCCGCGCTAAAGAATTTCAATAAAACATAAACAGAGCTGGATTTCCTATATAGAAATTCCAGCTCTGTTTATTGTCTTTTCTAATTTAGTAAACGAGCGATACATCGCAATTCTCCACGACACAATCATCGCAAATGCAAGTAAGAAAAACATTCCGCTTAACTCTGCCAAATCAATTGATTGGCTTAAATATGACTTTAATGCCACGCGTACAGCTAATAAGCCTACTAAAATAAATATGAATGCTTTTGACGGTTTCATAAATATATGTTCGCCTTTTATTTCGAACTTAGTTGTTTTAATAAGAAAAATAGAGAAAATAAGCCCTATACTAATTGCCTCGACTATTTCTAACGATGTTAATCGAAACTCTAGTAAAAAGTACATCATCGCGCCTGTACTCATAAAAATTGGTGGTAATATAATTTTCTTTTTCGTTACCGGCTTTTTCGCTGCTTTAAAACGTAGAAACATTACTCCAACAGTCATACAAAACGCTATGACACTTGATAAAAGTGCTATCATACTCTTCTCACTCCTATCTATTTAAAAGACTTTTTGAGCAAAATCATAAACCAAACGAGCCCGATACTTATAATAACATGACCTAATCCAGCCATATGGCTTAAACCGTAAAAGTCAGTTCCATTTACTTGTAAAAGACCTCTCCATAGCATTGTAGCAATAGTAAAGATTACTCCTACATTATAAACAACAAACCATGCACAAAAGCTCTTTGTTTCTTGTACATGAAACACTTTACATAAAGCGAAAGCAATTAAAAAGAATACAAAACCGAGCACTAATACATGTGTATGCACTAATTGCAACATTGTGGATCCTTTAATTCCTTGTGCTTTCGTATACTCTCTTGCAAATACACCTGATAATAAACCAATAATTAAGTAAATAAATGCCGCATTATATAATTTCTTCATTCTATTCCTCCTGTTGCAAACTTTCTATATTCGCTACAATCATTTTACGGAAAGTTTATGAACGGAATATGAATAAAATATTACATCCTATTTTCAAATAAAAAGCCATTTTGTTTATATTGGTTTACCCATTTCAAAATTGCGGTGTCTCTTATACCAATAGCTTTACTAATTTCTCGGTAACTTTCATTTCCGTTCAAATAACGTTGAACGATGTATATTTTTTCATCAGTTGTGAATTTAACCATAGAAAAACTGCACCCCAATTGTTAGACTGTGTCTAACAATTGGGGTGCAGTTCAGTTTTTAATGGTGGGATGCTCTTTTATAATTTATTCATTATTGATTATTTTCCATCCTGTAAGTTTCTAGCTTAATTTAAACCATTGCTTCAGTTTCTATAATTACTAAAATTACCCTTTTCTCATAACCGTCTAATATTCCTAGAATTTCCGGGATTTTTGAGTTCATGCGGTTAAGCCCTCTCAATTATTTTAGAACTTAACTAATCTTAGTTTGTAACTCCATTCCAAACATCGACATCATTATCATCTAAAATGGCTTTGATTTTATCTTTCTCAAAAACTACCAGATATTCATAAGGTAAGGCTAAAACTTGAATAATTGAAGGTCTAATTTTTAGTAGCTGATATGCGTAATATGCTTCTAATTCACCGTCAGTTTCTTCTGTTTCATCGACAGGACCGATATACCAACCAGAATCACCTTTGTCACAATCCCTAGCTCTTTGTAAATAAACCTCATCTAGTTGTAACACATTTTTTGAAGTCACTATTTTATCGCTAAACTTTATTGTTTCACCGTCAATATTTAACTGACGTAAACAATGCACTTGTTCTAATTGCACCCATAAAGCAATTGTTAGATCATCTGTAGTATCCTTAAATGGATTTTTTGTATAATCTGGGGCAATAATATGATACCCATCTTCACGTTTGGATAGAACAAAAATAGACCAACCAACTTGCATAGAAAATCTATCAACTAATTTGTTATCTTCTACTTTAGTTAGCAAATACAATAACTTTTCTATCTGGGGGCCTAAATGTTCTTCTGCTGTAGCTATTATCTTTTTACCACCTATATTTTTAACTATTGTTTTCAATGGATTGTAACCTCTCTTTTATTGATTTTTTCAAAGCTTCTCTAGCCACTGCTTCACGTTCTAACATTTCTAGTCTTATAATTTCCGCCGTATTTAGGGTGCCCCGGCCATGTACTCCAATCTTTTGCATTCTTAGAAGCATTTGTTGGTTTTCCAAGTCCAACAAAGTTTACATCCATATTAAGCACTTCTATTTGTTGTTCTCTCGGTAATAGGTCAAAACCTTCCATGTCCGTTATTTCTTTCATTGAAACAATGTGGTCAGCTTCAAGTTTTTCCACTTCATAACCATATACAGGATCAATTTTGGGTACGTCTGTATTTACGCTTTTTCTTATCCTATTATTGGGTGTTCTCTTCCTTAAATCTTTATATTCCTCTTTTGAAACCGCAAATTGATTTAATAAGTCTTTCGCTTCTTGGTATGCCCCACCAAGTTCATATTTTATAGAACTTCCTCCAACATCAGCATAAGCCAAACGGTTTCCAGTGTTCAACTTAAAATCAGTTAATACATTTCTATATGCAGCAGAATTAGTCATAAACGACTTTCCTTTTGCTAGGTTGCCAGCGATTGCTAACTTCCCTGCTTGTCCTGCTTTACTAAGACCTTTATCACCAATAAAACCTGTTAATAATGATGCTACACCATAGGCAGCATAGTGCTCTCTACTTTCCATATCTCCGTTCCAGAAATCATTAATGAATGAATCTGATAAAGTATTCCATGCAGCAGGAAGTGTTTCTTTATAATTAATAATTGCATCTCGCATGTTTAACCACGTTTCTTTATCGCCTAAAGCTACGAATCCTTCCCATGCATCTACAGCACCATCTACAAAACCTGTAGAAATACCAGTCCATGCATCACTTAGATCCTTTTTCTCTCTTTCCCAAGCCTTCTCGAAGTCAGATTTAGGCGAAATTTTACCGCACATTGCACCTTCTTCAATTGAATTATCAGCCTGACGATTCCTATCTTCTGTAATCGCCTGGATAGAAGTCGTCCACTCCATATTCAATACTTGTGTACTAAATGTACCACTTGCAGGACTAAAACCTTTTCCACTTTGTACTTCTGCAAGACCTGTAGCAATACTATTAGCTAATTGAATTGCTGTAGCATAGTTATTGCTAGACGTTTGATTAAATTCATGTAGATGGTCTAACTTTTCTTGAAGTTTTTTCCTCATGACAGTAAAAAGATTTGCCATAGCGTCTATACCTGGTATTGGCATAGTTTGAGTGATGGCTTCCATACTTGCTTTCATTCGGTCAATCTCTCGAATTTGTTCTAATATTTCTTGTTCAATTACATCTGCCTGAGCTACTTGTGATTGAAATTGACTTGGAAATGCATCGTTCTGACGGATTAATTCTTCACATAAGTATATGATTCCTTGTGCTAAAGGGCGAAAGGTTTCTGCGAAAAATGCTTTTGCACTATCGTAAGTTTGCCCTTATAGAACGGTATCACTTGTAAAAGCATCAATCGATTGAATGGCTTGTTCCATACCTTGAATGGTAGCTGTACATACAGCATTCATGCTTTGAGTTTGGCTTTGTACTTCTCCCAAATACATATTTAAACTCATGCATTGACCTCCCTTGCTAATTGTTGTTGCTGGTAGGATAGGTCGTTTTCTGAATCACTAAGGTCTCGTCTTTCTTTAAGTAATGTTTCTTTTTGATTTTCTAATTCAAATGTAAGTTTTCGCTCAATGTGTTGTGCTTCTTGACGGATATTTATAAAGAAATGAGATAACTCTTTATCGTTGTGCCAAGTTTCTAAAATACGGTTAAATAAGCGGTTGCTTCGATTTTTCAATTCGTGAAAATCAGCTTCCGCTTGTTCCTGAGTTCGAAGCGCGGATTGATTTCGGTCCTGTTCTTCAAATACACTTCGTAATTTTTGATTTAACTGTTTAATTTGTTTTTTGATATCTCGATCCATTTTTTTCCTCCTAAAGTTTTATCTTTACGAAGGTGGTCATATTAGCGGAAAGCATTGTGAAGCTCGTGATCCATTCTCTCAAACTCTTTGGCTACCGAATGAATATTATCGACCGCTTGTTGAAAGGCGGTGGAAAATTGTTTCGTCAAATCTAAAACTTGTTGGTTCGCTTCTTGTGCTTTTGAATTAACTGAAAGCGTAGTACGTGTCGCCTTTTTTATAGAACGATTTGTTGCGCTTTGGATTGTATCTGAAGCTGCCCTCATTTGCGTTGCGATTTGTGTAGCGCTTTGAAAATTACTTTGAAATTGTCCCATCGTATAAACCCCTTCTATACTTAATAGAGCATGAAAATTATACCATATTAGTATAGATTTTTATATTGATAGAGAACCTTTGTTGGTAGGGCGTTTTTTAGAGTACGAAAGGTAATTCAATTATAAAAATAGCCTATCATCTTTTAATATTAATTGGGAATTTATATTGTACTTACACTACATTAATATTTAATATTTAATATTTAATATTTATTTTTTAAAATTTCACATGTGGTAAAATAATAAATTGATGAAAAAGAGGACGAAATATCAGTAAATAATTCACCGCAATATAAAGTAAAAAACTGCACCTCCAATTGTTATTCGTGTCTAACAACTGGAGGTGCAGTTCACTTTTCAACTTATTTTAAATCTTCTATTGAGAAAGCACCTGGAAGTAATTGCTCAACAGTCACTTCTTTTTCATCACCTTTTACATTCGTTAATAATACAGGCATTTTCGGATCACAGAATTCAGCAATTACTTGTCTACACGCACCACATGGTGAAATCGGTCCATCAGTTTCTCCTGTAATAACTAAGTAACTAAAATCGCGCTCCCCTTCTGATACCGCTTTAAATATTGCTGTTCTTTCTGCACAGTTACATAAACCATAAGAAGCATTTTCTATATTACAACCAGTATAGATTTTCCCTTCTTTCGTAACTAACGCTGCGCCAACAGGAAATTTAGAATACGGAATATACGCTTTCGATAACATCTTGTTTGCTTCTTCAATATATTTTTTCTTATCCATATTATTTCCCCCTCAAAGTAAATGAAATGATGATTAGTCAGTAATAACTGTATGAACTAATTTAGGAGCCACTGCTGTTTCAGCGATAGAGATGTTCTCATAAATTTTTGCTTTTACATCTTCTACATTTTCACGATTTGCGTAGATTGTTACGAATGGCTCGCCTTCTTTTACTGCATCGCCAACTTTTTTACGTAACATTAATCCTACTGCTAAATCGATTTCATCTTCCTTCGTTGCACGACCTGCACCAAGTAACATAGCTGCAATACCAATCTCATCTGCAACAATGTTAGAAATAACACCTGAAGTTTTTGCAGGTACATCAATTACATACTTCGCTTGTGGCATTTTTTCTGGATTGTCTACAATTGAGCTATCTCCGCCTTGATTGCTTAAGAACTCTTTAAATTTCTCAGTTGCTTTTCCGTTTTTCATCACTTCAATTAGCATTTCACGAGCTTCTTCTAACGTATTTGCTTTTTTCGCAAGTACGACCATTTGGCTACCTAATACAAGTACTAATTCTGTTAAATCTTCTGGACCTTCACCTTTTAACGTGTCAATCGCTTCTTTTACTTCTAGAGCGTTACCAATCGCAAAACCAAGCGGTTGTGACATGTCCGAAATAACAGCCATAGTTTGACGTCCTACATTATTTCCGATACGTACCATTGCATGTGCTAATTCTTTTGCATCTTCTTCTGTTTTCATAAATGCACCAGCACCTGTTTTTACATCAAGTACAATTGCGTCAGCACCAGCTGCAATTTTTTTACTCATAATTGAACTTGCGATTAAAGGAATTGAGTTAACAGTTCCTGTTACGTCGCGTAATGCATAAATCTTTTTATCTGCAGGTGTTAAGTTTCCTGTTTGTCCAATAACAGCTACTTTGTCACGGTTTACAATATCAATGAATTGTTCTTTCGTAATTTCAACGTGGAATCCTTCTACCGCTTCTAATTTATCAATTGTTCCGCCTGT
Organism: Bacillus sp. AY2-1; assembly: GCF_008368965.1. NCBI lineage: Bacteria > Bacillati > Bacillota > Bacilli > Caryophanales > Bacillaceae > Bacillus > Bacillus sp. AY2-1. The sequence continues at coordinate 8,668 of NZ_QPEL01000215.1, forward strand.
ATGTCCTAAACCACGACCAGACATTTTTGCTACTGGTACATCTAAAGCAGCAACTAATGGTCCTAATACTAAAGTTGTTGTATCACCAACACCGCCAGTTGAATGTTTGTCTACTTTAATTCCTTCAATTGCTGATAAGTCGATCGTTTCTCCAGACTCAACCATCGCCATCGTTAAATCTGCACGTTCGCGATCTGTCATATCTTTAAAGAAGATTGCCATTGCAAGCGCACTCACTTGATAATCAGGAATACTTCCGTCTGTATATCCATTAATAAAGAATTTGATTTCTTCAGTCGTTAGTTCTTTGCCGTCACGTTTTTTTGCGATAATATCTACCATTCTCATTACAATCACCATTCCTTTTTATATTATATGAATCTATTAAAATAATAAGCCAACGATTGTTGCTGATAAGAAACTTACTAACGTTGCACCGAATAGTAATTTCAAACCAAATCTTGCGACTACATTCCCTTGCTTTTCATTTAAGCTCTTAACTGCACCTGCAATAATTCCAATTGAAGAGAAGTTTGCAAATGAAACTAAGAATACAGATATAATTGCTGTCGTTCTATCTGAGAAATTAAAGTTTCCTTGTGCTAAATCTGTCATTGCGACAAATTCATTTGATACTAATTTTGTTGCCATAATATTTCCGGCATTAACTGCTTCATGCCAAGGTACACCCATAATAAATGCAAATGGTGCAAATGCATAACCAAGAATTTCTTGGAATGAAATACCGATTACACCTTTAAATACTGCATTAATGAATGCGATAAGAGCAACGAAACCGACTAACATAGCTGCTACTGTAATCGCAACTTTAAATCCATCAATAATGTATTCCCCTAATACTTCAAAGAAGGTCTTTTTCTCTTCTTCTTGTACTTCTAACATATCTTCTTCCTCAGTAACTTCATACGGGTTAATGATAGAAGCGATGATGAAGCCACCGAATAAGTTAAGCACTAAAGCGGTTACAACATATTGTGGTTTTAATAACACCATATATGATCCAACGATAGACATAGAAACTGTAGACATTGCCGATGCACATAATGTATACATTCTTTTCTCTGGCAATAACCCTAGTTGTTTCTTAACTGATATAAATACTTCAGATTGTCCTAAAATCGCAGAAGCAACAGCATTATATGATTCTAGTTTCCCCATTCCATTTACTTTACTTAATGCTAGACCGATAGATTTCACAATAATAGGTAATACTTTAATATGTTGCAAAATACCGATTAAAGCTGATATAAATACGATTGGCATTAATACACTTAAAAAGAACGAAAACTCTTTTTGATTTACTAATCCACCAAATACGAAATTCACACCGTCAGCGGCATATTTTAATAACTCTCCAAAACCATCTGCTATTCCGCTAATTAATATATTCCCTATACTTGTATTTAATAATAGAAACCCCAAAATGAATTGTAATATAACCATCGTTATGATTGGACGATATTTGACTTTCTTTCTATCATTACTAGCAAGCCAAGCGATACCTAAAATCAATACGAGGCCAAAAACACCGATTAAGTATTTCATAAGCCGTTTCCTCCCATTCGTATCCGCTTACATTTTTTTTAATTGTTAAAGCAATAGATATACTTTAAACGTATATCTATTGCTTTAACCTTTTATCGATTAGTAGTTATCTGTAGCACCTTTTGCATCATTTAATACGATTGCAACACTAGCACTTGCTCCAACGCGAGAAGCTCCAGCAGCTACCATTTTATCTGCATCTTCACGTGTACGAACACCGCCAGATGCTTTTACACCAACGTTTGGTCCTACTGTTTTACGCATTAATGCGATATCTTCAGCAGTTGCTCCGCCAGTTGAGAATCCAGTTGAAGTTTTTACGAAGTCAGCACCAGCTTTTACTGATAATTCACAAGCGCGTACTTTTTCTTCATCTGTTAATAGACAAGTTTCAATGATTACTTTTACAAGAGCTTTTCCTTTTGCTGCTTGTACTACTTCATAAATATCTTTTTCAACAAGTTCGTTGTCGCCATCTTTTAAAGCGCCTACGTTGATTACCATATCAACTTCAGTTGCACCTTTTGCGATAGCATCTTTTGTTTCAAATGCTTTTGTTTCAGTAGTGCTTGCTCCTAATGGGAAACCGATTACAGTACAAACGTCTACATCATGTCCAGCTAGTTCATCAGCCGCTAATTTTACCCATGTTGGGTTAATACAAACAGAAGCGAATTTATATTCCTTTGCTTCTTCGATTACTTTCATAACATCTTCTTTAGTAGTATTAGCTTTTAAAATTGTATGGTCAATTAACTTTGCAATGTTCATTATCTTCACTCCTCATATCTTTTAACAACTTCATTCTAACTCTTAGTTGAACAAATGTAAATACACTTTTGAAATTTTGTTCATTCTTTTTTAAAAGGAATTTTCTTGTAGTAAATAAAGCGCATTCTAACTAAGAAACAATTCCTATTTAAAATCAAAACTTTTATATTAACAATGGTAGTATGTATCTCCATATCCATAATTATTTTTAAAAAGGCAATTTGTGTTCAAAAAAACACCTATCATTCATACATAACAAAATAAAAGGCGTTCTCAAAATTAACATTTTGAGAACGCCTTTTATTTCTAATCTTTTTGATAATGTAACAATTCTTTTGCTGTATGCTGATCGATAATTAATACATTTGCATACCCGCCACGTAACGCACCATCAATTGCTTTTATTTTTCTATTACCACCTGCAACTAAAATAGAGCGTTTCTTTAATTTCAGTTCCTCTAACTCAATTCCAATGGTCCGCTTATTAATTTCTTCACTACTAATATTTCCGTCTCCATCAAAGAAACGTGAACAAATGTCACCGACCGATTGTTTTTTGAGTAAACTTGTTTCCTCCTTATCGAAATAACCTAATCGGAATAATAGCGCTTCATCTCGCACTGTTCCTACAGTAAAAATTGCAATATTCGCTTGCTTCCCCATTTCGATAATGTGATGAATATGTCGATCCTGCTCTACTAATTCTTTTGTCACTGCATTATCAAATATAACTGGAAGAGGTAGATTTCTTGGCGTCGTTTGAAAAGCATCTGCAAATAAAGCTATCGTCTCATTCGCATATGTATTTACACTCGAGTGACTAATGCCACCTTTTAGCTGGACAACCTCTATCCCTTTTACATGTTGCGGTACGATTTTTCTAGCGATTTCATACATTGTCATTCCCCAGCTTACACCAACGATATCACCATTTTTAACCGTCTTTTCCATATACTCAGCTGCATATTTACTAATATACTCTGTAATCGTTGCATATTCTGGCACTGGAGAAAACACAACATGTGCCTCTAACAAGTTGTACTTTTCTTTTAGTAAATTCCCAACGTTATCTAAATCCGCAAATGGATCGGCGATGCTAATTTGAACAAACCCTTTTTCTTTCGCGTACTTTAACAATCTAGAAATCGTCGGTCTTGAAATATTTAATTTGTTAGCAATTTCTTGCTGACTATAATCTGATTGATAATATAATCTTGCAACTTCAACGCTTAATTGTTGTTTATCTTTTTCCATAGTAACTCATTACAAATCCCTTCCTGTATTTCCCTTTCGTTACAAGCATTATACAGCTTTATGCAAAAAAATTCGACTACCGAATTTTATCTAACTGAACTTATATTCCACTTATTATATACAATGAAACCGTTCAATAAGAAACATAAACCATCGTCTAAAAACTATTCAAATACCCCTTATAAACAGAAGATACTGGTTATAAGGGGTATGTATTCAATTTAATTTTATAAAAATTGGATGAAAACAATGCAAGTTCCCACTTATTTAGAATAAGTGAAAAGATGATGTTTTATTTGTTCAATAAAATAATGATGGTGTATATTATCGTTAGATACTCGACTTGCCATAATAGCCCCCTCCATTGAAGATGCAAGAAAGGAAGCAAGTGATATAACCTCTATATCTTCTTTAAGTTCTTGTTTCTCTATTCCTTCTTTTATGAGAGAAGCCATTAACATTACTGTATCATCATAACCTTTTGCTGCTGCTTTTTGTAATTCTGGAAATACTCCAGTACTTTCAATTGCGCTATTAAGTAATGGACAGCCTCCAGCAATAGGAGGATTATTAGCTGCATCTTGATATACAAGGAAAATTGCAAGGATTTTATCGATTGCTGTCTTTTTATTTTCCATTGCTTTATGAAAATGACTCCACATAATCTCACCACTTTTGTCGTAGGCAGCAAGGACAATTTCTTCTTTACTTTTGAATCTACGATAAATAGATCCTTTAGGTAGTTCAGTAGCTGTCATTATATCCTGGATGGATGTGCGAGTTATCCCATTAGTATTAAATAAATATAAAGATGTTTCAATAATTTTTTCTTTAACCTTATCAACTTTAGTCATGCTTTGTAATCCTCCTAATAAAAACGAGCTTAATATTCCAGGTGATATTTACCATCTATTTTCTTGAATTTTTTTGTAAGTATAAAGAAGTTTGAAGCGAAAATATCTTATCAACCCCTATATTATGTGAACCTCAAACAATACAGTTTGAAAAGAGATTAATCAAATTGTATTATCTATATCATTCAAATGAATTTTCTGTCAAAATTAACATGACCAATTATTTAATTCAGTCATGTTATACAACTAATTTCACCTAACTTCGTAGTAGGTGTAAAAATATATAGTTAAATTTAACGTATAGACATATGATTATTATATATAATTTTGATTAATATGTTTAGCTAAAGTGTTTGAACTATCCCCACTTTCACTTCATTCTATAAAAGGGTAATCATTAATGATTACTGGAATTAAATTGTACCAAAGAAAC
>NZ_QPEL01000216.1:0-6977 GCF_008368965.1 Bacillus sp. AY2-1
GTCTTTAAGTTAACAATTCCATGTGTAACTTGTAATGAAACTGGTCTCAATGATGGAGGGCTAAAAGAAGTTGTTGAGGGCGTGGATGTACAAACATGGTTAACTGGAAAAGTTAGTGATGTTGTGGATGAGAGCTTATTAACAGAAGCTGTTGGGCAAATACCAATTTTTAATCGTATTCGTGAGTTGGATAAACGAGATATGATGGCGGTTTATGAATGTTTGGAGAAAAATAACTAATGGTTATCAATTGCAGTAGTCATAAAAACGGGAATATAGGTTTTTAATTATATAAATATAACATATTAAATTGTTATTTAAATCGTTAAAAATAGTTGACCCTCACATAATGTCATTGTTTATGATGAAGTTGAGCTTCAAAGTAGATGTAACTTATAGGAGGAAATCATGTTTAAAATAGGGGATTTTTCGAAACTATCTTCCATTAGTATACGTATGTTGAGACACTACGATAAAGTGGAATTATTACAACCAGTAAAAGTCGATGAGCAGAGTGGATATCGATTTTATTCAGCAGACCAATTAAAAAAAGTAAATCAAATTCAAACGTTAAAAGCTATGGGGTTTAATATTGCTACTATTAAAGAAATAATAGAATGCGATAATATAGATAGCATAAAAGAGCAATTTTTTAATCGTAGTGCTCAAATTAAAGAAGACATGAATAACCTCCAAAAACAATTACGTCTCCTCGAAGACTCAATGAAAACGATGAGAGAGGATGTTGTTGAGATGAATTATCATGTTTCAATAAAAGAAATTCCAGAAAGAAATGTAGCTAGTGTTAGAAAGATTATTCCATCGTATAATTACGAAGGTGATTTATGGAGTATACTAATGCAAGAAATTCAAATGAACAATATTAGTATTGCCCATCCGAGTTATAGTATTGCGGTTTTTCATGATCGTGAATACAAAGAAAATGATGTAGATATAGAAATACAGCTAAGTATTCTAGGTAAGCACGAAAATACAAAAGACGTTACATTTAAAAATATGGAATCGACTAATGTAGCTTCTATAACAGTTAATGGAAGTTATGAACAGATGACAGCTGTAAATGAGGCTGCGGCAAAATGGATTGAGACAGAAGGTTACAAATTAGCGGGCCCGATGTTTAATATTTATCATGTGAGCCCAGCGATGAAATCGGATCCTAATAAGTGGGTTACAGAAGTTTGTTATCCAGTTAAATGATGATAAAGAAAAAAGGCATTAATTATATGCCTTTTTTCTTTGTAAACTTATCCATAAATATCAAGACAAATTACTTCGAGATTCGATTCGTCAACTACTAGCACAATTTTATTTGCAAATGTACAAATGAGCGGATTGTAATGAATCATCTAAAAACCAACCAGTTGGTACTAAAGTAATGTAATCATCTATTTGGAAATTTCAGCAATGTTTAAATGAGCAAAAAAAGCCATCGTAACAAGGGGCTTTTGTCTTAAATAATTTAATGATATGTGTATCCTCCATCAGGAAACAATACATTACCCGTAGTAAAACTATTTTGCATTAAATATAGGACAGTATGTGCAATTTCATCATTATATCCAGCTCGTTGTACAAGTGAAAGAGATTTATAAGCTTCATAAGCAGCTGGTCTATTTTCGTTTTGTTCATTCTCTCTTTTTATTGTTCCAGGAGAAATCACATTAACTCTAATAGGAGCTAATTCCACAGCTAAAGCTTTCCCTAAACTTTCAATAGCACCATTGCAAGCTCCATAAGCAGGTGCGCCTTTAAGTGGTCTTTGACTAAATGCACCGGACATTAACACGATAGATCCAGAGTTTGAAAGCAAAGGAATTGCATATTTTACGGCATAATATTGAGGTCAAAACTTTCCGATGAAGCTACTTTCAGCAATTCCCTCTGTAGAGGTAATTGGTCCAAGTGTGTAAGAGGCTCCCGGTGTGAATAAATGATCAAAGTTCCCAACTGTCTTGAAAAAAATTTGTAATTGCTCTTTATTTTGATTATCCAATATATAAGTTTGAAGATGATTGCTATTTATTAATTTTTTAGCAACTTTTAATTTTTCTTCCGAACGCCCTGCAATAATAACATGTGCTCCTTGTTCAATTACTTGTTTTGCCGTTGCCAATCCAATACCAGAACTCCCGCCAATGATAACAATACGACTATTTTCTAATGTAGTAATAGACATATTTTAGCCACTCCTTTAATAAAAAATTTAGAATATAACTGTGCTATGCTTTTATTATTCACTAAAAGGGAGCAAGTGAAAAGTACGCACTTTATATGTACATAGTCGTAAATTTCGTACTAATCGCTATTTATGCGGATAAGTAATTGGAAAAATTTCTAAATATGGTTTATCCCGCATTAACGGGCAGTAAAACTCTCACCTCAAAGTTAGGAAAATGCAAGGAAGTTAGGTAAGAGATCAATTGCCCGTAAAAGCCCGATTGGTTCAACTAATAATCAGTGTGGGATGAACAAAACCCCCACTGATTAAAGTTTCACTTTATGATATCTGAGGAGAGGTGAGAAAAATGGATTTACAAGAACCGAAGTTAAAAGGGGTAATAGCAACATTACAAATAATCGGCGGAAAATGGAAGCCGCTTATTTTGTTTATTTTGCTAACAGATGGAATGAAACGTTTTGGTGAATTAAAGCGATTAATACCAGATATATCTCAAGGGACGTTAGCAAAGCAATTACGTGAATTAGAGCAAGATCAACTAATAAAACGCGAAATTTATCAAGAAATACCACCTAAAGTAGAATATAGCTTAACTGAACATGGAAAAACAGTCAGTACTGTTTTGGATAGTATGTGTAGTTGGGGAAGAGGGCATTTAGAATATATAGATAAATATAAACCATAAAAATGTTATGTAAACTTATTGTAGTGTGAAGGGAAATGTTGTTTTAATAATTTGTATTTTATAATATATAATTAAGGAGTGTCGTAGGTTATTATACATATTTAATTTATTTTTACAAAGGGGAAGTAATAAGATGAACGAATTAGAGTATAAAAGCTTCTATGATAAAGTAGGAAGATTAAATGGATGGGATTTTAGTAAAATAAAATGTGAAACTGTAGGAGATACATGGGACTTTTATAGTGAGGTAAAAGAAAGGTGTAAACCATCACATATTTTACTTGATGTTGGTACAGGCGGAGGAGAAAATGTACTTAATATAGCATCTTCGGATAAATTGTTAGTTGGAATAGATAATTCTAACGGCATGATTGAAACGGCACATTCTAACTTGAAAAAATCAGGTGTACAAAATGTTGAGTTTCTTCAAATGGGTTCTGAAGCTTTAACATTTCCACATGCACATTTTGATATTGCTTCAAGTTGTCATGCCCCGTTTCTGGCATCTGAGTTAGCAAAAGTAATGAAAAAGGGTGCCTTTTTCTTAACACAACAAGTAAGTGAGAATGATAAATTAAACCTGAAAGAAGCATTTTGTAGAGGACAATGCTTAGGTGAACGGGATGGTACTTTAAAAGAAAAGTATATGAATGAACTTATTAGTGCAGGATTTGATCTCGTGCAAGTACGTGAATATGATGTTACTGATTATTACAGTAGGTCTGAAGATCTCATTTTCTTATTAAAACATACCCCTATTATTCCTAGATTCGGAGAACAGGAAGAGGATTTTACTATTTTACAAAAGTTCATTGATACGTATAGTTCTGAAAAAGGGATTCGTACTAATTCAAAAAGATTTATGATTATTGCTGTAAAACCTTAATGTATTTTATCGTAAAAGTTGCTTTTCATTTAAGGAAAGGCAGCTTTTTTATATGGAAACAATGCAGGGGAAATTTGAAAAAATAGAAATAAGTAAAGTGTTAATTAAAAAACGAAATATGGAGGATATTTGTTTTGAAACGTTAGTGTACTAGCAATAAAAGAAGCTAACATATTCATACTAAAGTTGTAGTTTCTACATGAAAAATCCATCCTTCCGTTTGATTTTATCTATTTATAAGTGTAATACAATACGAATAGATAATAAGAAATGAGGGGGAATGTAAAGTGATTACACATATATCAGATATAAAACTACAAACGGTTTCCATAGAAGGGGTAAAACAAGTTTATAAGGACATATTATCTTTTCCAATAAAAAAAGAAACAACATCCTTCATTCAATTTGAAATAACACCTTATACAACAATTAGTTTTCAAGAAGTGTATGAACCAATTGCACCTGCACATTTTGCTTTTGAAATCCCATATTCAAAATTCCATGAAACAGCAAGATGGTTAAAGGACTCTGGATTACTCATTGTGAAATGGCAAAATGGAAATGTAATTGGTGAAGAGAATGGTCTATTCAATTTATACTTTAAAGACGGAGATGGAAATCTACTCGAAATTATCGCACATAGTTATGTTAAAGAGGATGTATTAGTACCACACTCACCTTTAAACATTTTATACGTAAGGGAAATTGGTCTTCCTGTTAAAAGTGTACCTGTTTTTACGGAATGGTTAAAATCAAATCTAAATATGAAAACGATGGAAGATGGGGATATTTTTAACTTTGTTATAGGTGGCACTGCATATATCGTCGCGACTTGGTGGCAGAGACCTTGGATTCCAATCGCAATGAAAGCTTTACCACCGAAAGTTCATGTTTCTTTTGGAACACCGGATTCAGCATTTTTACAGCACATCCAAAATAACTTTAAGAAAAATAATGTTCCCTTTGAATGTAAACATAATGAAGTATCATTTATTGAGCAGGGATATTCATTTTCTATTGTGTATACACCAGAGTTTCATTCCAATATTCCTAAAGAACTAAACTTACCACTTTCTATTTAAGGATAGAAAGTGGTAAGTTTTTTATATCTTCGTGAAGAAGGTTTTCGTTATGATTAGAGTGAATGCAAAGAAAAGGATTAAGCGTTATTCAAACTTATTTTAAGGAGAGAAATGAAGTGAATCTAGGTAATCCAATTGCAAAAGGGAATACTGCAGAAATTTATTTAACTGATGATAAGGTTGTAAAATTATTTAAAGATTACCTCCCAGATACAGAGTCTATGAATGAAGCAAAAAAACAAAAATATGCTTATTCATGCGGGCTGCCAGTTCCAAACGTATTTGAAGTGACAAAGATACAAAATAGACAGGCAATTATTATGGAACATGTAAAAGGGGACAACATTGGTGATCTTCTGCTTAATAATTTAAATGAGGCAGAGCGTTATATCGGCTTTTGTGTTAATGAGCAAAAAAAGATCCATGCTATACATGTGAATACAGATGAAATGGAGTTAATGAGGGAAAGGTTAGAGCGTCAAATTAAATCTGTGCATAAATTGGATGAACGCAAAAAGAAGGATATATTACAAAAATTAGAATCTATTACATTTGATTTTAGGCTATGTCATGGAGATTTTCATCCATTTAATTTGATTTTGAGTAAGGAAGAGAAAGTGAAAGTTATAGATTGGGTAGATGCTAGTTCAGGTGATATTCGCGCAGATGTATTTCGAACATACTTGTTGTACTCACAATCTTCGGTAGAATTAGCTGAGATGTATTTACATATATATTGCAGTCGTACCGGCATATCAAGAGATGAAGTTTTTCAATGGGCTCCTATTATTATTGCAGCTAGATTTTCTGAAAAAGTATCACCGCAAAATGAAGTGTATTTGAAAAGATTATTGAATCAGTATTTATAAGTCATAAAAAAGGTTGTCAGCTAATTAATAAATGCTGTTGTTTAACCAAAGTTTCCTTGTAGTTAAACAACAGTATTCTTAAATATTGATATAGGTATTCTTATTTTCGATCTTCATCCTATAAAGGTTCATAATCCGTACTTGTTCCTCCGTTAATTCATCTTTATCCCAATACATATGCATTAAGCTATATTCAAAAATCTCCTTTAATTTAATAAATAACGGAAACTTGTCTTTCATCTCTTTTGGTAGCTCATTTTTCTCTTGGTAGCCTTCAAATAGTGCTTTTGTAATAGAATACTCATAGTCAACGATATTCCCATTTCCAGCAAATGAATATTCTATTGCACTATAAATAGGAACGGCTAAATCGAATATGTAAAAATGTTTTTCGCAGTCTTGAAAATCTATCATTGTTAAGTTTGAATTATTTTCGACTAAAATGTTTTCTAACCATAAATCTCCGTGTATTAAGCCGTAATTTGAAGGGGATTTTGGTAGCTCTTTTATGGAAGTTAAAACGTCAGATGCAATTTCTCTTATTGTATTTTCTTCTTTAGGGATATATTTAAGAAAATTATATTCTTCATTTTCATACCAATCGTTTATATGTTTTACTGGTTTAATCTTTTCAAAGCTTTTAGATATACGATGTAATTTTCCAATTTGTTTACCAAGTTTTTTAAATATATTAGAATTCCATTCAGACCTTGGTAAATGTATACCAGGAGCAGCTTTATATAATACAGCAAAAATCTCCTTGTCTAATGTGAATTTTTCTACAAAATTCCCTTGTAATGAAGGGATTATTGGTGGAACACCTAAACCATTTTGATATAAAAAATTTGTATATAAAACTTCCTCTATCTGTTCTTCATATGTTTTGTAGTTTGTAATTCTACTGAAGTATGTACCTTGTTCTGTAAGACATTCATACATCTCATTTGTTATTGGCTTAATGTTAATAAAATTCAACGGATACTGTTCATTTATGAATTGAAGTATTTCTTTTTCTAGCTTGTTCATTGAAACGTCCTTTCCAAACCTTAATTTTTTAACTTGGGAATTAAAAGAATTTTATTTTATAAAATTCGTGTTTAATTTTTGAAATCCTTTAAAATGAAATATGATGTAAATTGACCTTTAATAATTAGTAAGGTATTGCCAACATACTCATTAACGCTAAATTGAAAAATGAATAGAAGGTATGACAAAATAAGATAGATGAAAAAATATAAAATTAATACGTATATAT
>NZ_QPEL01000217.1:0-7826 GCF_008368965.1 Bacillus sp. AY2-1
CTCAAATTCTTTTATTGGTTTTTTAGCGAGTTGTAAATAATCGGGGATTTTTTCCGCATCCATTAATAGCAACCCTTGAAGATATGGACTTCTAGCATGTATTTCTATTCCTTTTGTTTTCAGCTTTTGTAGTAGTCCTGAATGAATTAGACGTTGATCAAATATATTTAAAGGGACTTGAATCATATCAAAACAATCAAATTCCAAAAAACGCTTAACTTCAGCAGGTGTATAAACGGATACACCAATCTTTTTGATTACTCCCCCTGATTTCAATGTATTTAATTTTTGAATGATATATCCATTATGTGAAACCATATTTTTAGAATCATGTAACAGGCAACAGTCTATAATGTTTGTTTTCAAATTCATCATAGATTGTTTAATATATTTATCAATTAAACTATCTAAATGCTCAATACCAATATTTTCAGATTCAATCATAGGTATTTTAGTTACAACCTGAAAAATTTTTTCTGTTTTTTTGCTTGAGACATATTCACCTATAATAGCTTCACTATTTCCATAAGAAGACGCTGTGTCTAACACATCAATACCGTTATTTATAGCATATTGGATGATATTTAAAGCCTCTTCCCTATCAGGCTTACCCATTATATTTCCTATTCCATAATGAAGACCCAGCTGAACAGTACCTAATGCTAATTTCATAGAGCACCTCCATAATAACCACTTAGGCTAGTTAGATATTTTCAAGAGAATGACGATATAGATATACATTGAACGCACATAATACACTAATGGAAAACTACTAATTGATATTTATCTGCTGGAAATTAAAACAAATATCCCCCCATTTATTCAATAATTATTTTGAAAAATACTTATTTCACGTTCTAAATTCTTTTATTTGTTCATACGTTATTAAAGTTGCTGAAAAATAAAAAAGCGAAAGATTTAAAATATCATAAAAAGATTCCAGATGATGTTTAAAAAAGGTAGGTATGTCTTCTCCTAAATAAACACTGCAGCTGTTATAGCATGTGATTATTTGTACTTCACGTCTGTTTAAACATTTTTCAATAAAAATCATGCTAACAATCCCTTACAAATTAACTTAAAAATTACATTTTATACAACTACTGCAATGTTGTAGTTAGCTTGAGAAAGGACAGATTGCTGATGCAGAAATTTAATATTAATAGCAAGCTAATTGGTGATGATTCATCAGTTTTTGTAATTGCCGAGGCTGGGATTAATCATGCAGGTTCATTTATTGAAGCAAAAAAAATGGTCGAGGTTGCCAACTCAAGTATGGCTGATGCCGTTACTTTTCAGCATATAGCCTATAATGACATTGATTGTAGAAAATCTTCTAAGACCAAATTAGATTGGGATAAATGGAGATTATCAGACGAACAGATTATCGAATTGTTTGATACTGCACATAGCTTGGGGTTATCTACGACGGCTTGTGTTGTAGATTTTAAATCTCTTGAGTTTATTGTCAAGTCAGGTGCTGATTTTCTTAAAATAGTTAGCGGGGATATTACATGCCATCCCTTTTTGGCTGAATGTGCAAAAACTGGTTTACCTATATTTCTTTCTACTGGAAGTGCATTGTTACCTGAAATAGAAGCTGCTTTAGAAGTTATTGAAAAATCTGGTGGGAAAAATGTCGTTGTATATCAAACGAATACTAAATACCCGACTCCACCTAATGAAGTTGATCTTAGAGTAATGGAGACACTAAAAAAATTTAATTATCCAGTAGGTTTCTGTGATCACACTGCAGGAACAGCTATCTCCTTAGCAGCAGTTACGTTAGGTGCTCACGTTATAGAAAAGCACTTCAGTTTAGACGCTACAATAAAAAGACCTGACTATGAAGTTTCTATTAATCCTCATGAACTAAATCAATTTGTAACTGATATACGTAATATTAAAAAAGCAATAGGTTTGCCGATAAAGCGCCGGCATACGGATGATGCAAATTTTATATTAACTCGTAGGTCCTTGGTAGCTTGTAGTGATATGACTAAAGGTACAAAAATTCAATGGAGTGATTTAACATATAAGCGCCCTGGGACAGGTACCCAACCTTCAGAAGCTAAGAATTTTATAGGTAGAATTTTAAAATATGATGTAAGTAAAGATGATCAATTATATGAAGATATGTTGGAGGAGATTTAATGAATAAAATTGAAAGACGTACCGCATTAGTGTTAGCTAGTTCTGATGGACTTGGCTTAGCAGTTGCTAAAAGATTATACTTTGATGGACATAATATAATTATTACAAGTAGAAGTGAAAAATTAGAAAAAGCTAAAAAAGAAATTTGTGATATTGGTAGTAAAGGAGAAGTTCTAGCAATCCCATCCGACGTAACTAACATCGAAGATTTAAATAAACTTATTATGCAAGGAAAAAACCAACTGGGTAATATTGATATTTTATTCACAAATGTAGCTGGCCCTAAAGCTGGAACGATAGAGGAGTTAAAAATTGAAGATTTCTGTAAAGCACACAATGACCTGTTATTGCCCGTCATTTATTTAACTAAACAATTAATTCCTGATATGTGCTCTCGTAAATGGGGCAGGATTATTATAAATTCTTCCCTTACTGCAAAAGAGCCTTCAAAAATGCTTACTTTATCAAATATATATAGGGCTGGACTAGCTTCTCTTTCGAAAACCCTTTCTCATCAATACGCTAGTTATGGAGTTACAGTTAATACTGTTGGACCTGGTTCTTTCAAAACTGCTCGCGCATCAGAATTATTAAATGAAATGTCTAAAACACAAAAGCGAAATGTTGAAGAGATCGAATTAGAAATCACGCAAAATTTACCAATGAAGAGATATAATGAACCAATAGAATTTGGGAATGTTGTAGCTTTTTTAGCTAGTAATGCTGCAAGTGCTATTACAGGTACTTTTATTCCAATTGATGGTGGAATTTCTCATGGGATATTCTAATTAAATAGATATTTTACTATTATCCCAAAGTATTAAATGCTCAGATTGAGGTTTTTCTATATTGTGATCCCTTCTATAAACAGTCCGTTAGAACGTTAAGTGGCAGGTGGTTCACCACATATTAATACACTTTCAACTCCAAAACTAAAAGAAGAATGAACTGTATTGCCATTCTTATCAAAAAAATTAGGAAATACACTGATTTCATAATACCCAACTTCTCCCACACATCTTGGCTCACAGGAAATTTCATATTGTAGTGAAAATTCTATCCAGACGAAGTTCTAGACTGGAATATTGGTTCTGTTGCAAAATTAGCTAAAATATAAAAAACTTTGGTTTAAAAAACAAATTTTATATAGATAGCAATAATTTCTATAATTCATTGTACATCGAAAAAACGGATTTTGGTTGATGACTCCGTTTTTTATATAGGGCATGAAGAGTTTCAATTCCTTTTATTGTGATTGAGGCTTGAAGAGAATTTTGGAATCTTGAGGATCTAGCAAAACGACGTTTTACGTGTCTATGATCTTATTCCATACGATTATTTAGATGTTTAGCTGTATAATTCATTGTGTTTTATAAAGTTTTTTTACTTTTACATACCTCGAGATAAATCTTTTAATTTTTGAGTAACTGTTGTTTGAGGGTAATTTTTCTGTATGAAATAATCCCTTAATTGTTTAGCAGTTATAGAATAGGAAGAATCATATAAAACCTTTTCAATTGTCTGTATCATATTTTCAATAGAATGAGTTACAAGCCAGCTTAATTCATCGTAATATTTATAATCTCTCTCCTCTGACTTAGATTTATAAACGACTACTGGTTTATCCAATAACATAGCCTCTAATCCTACTGTTGAATTAGAGATAACTACAAGATCTGAATTAGAAATGACATCATAAATACTTACTTCAGTTGTAATATACTTAACATTAGGATATACCTTACTTAAATGAATATATTCGCTTACTAAATTACGACCTTTTTCCCAAGGATGAGGCTTTATAATAACTGTAATATTTTTATCTTTCATCAATTGTTTAGTTAATTCAACATAAACTTGGGTTTTAAATGGTTGCGTTGCTATAAAGATTATTTTCTTAGAGGGATCTATATTTAGTTTCTTACAAAGTACTTTTTTTTCTAAATGTTTCTTATCATAGATATCATCATATCTTGGATGTCCCAATATCTCGATTTGAGAATCAACTCCCCCTCTTTGAAAATACCACTCTCGTTCATACTCTCCATATACAATCTGTTTTGTAGCAAAAATTGGAAAGAACGCTTCTTCTCCCATTATGGCTCCATGCTGAAGACAATAACTTGGAATCCCCTTACTTTTAGAGATAAGAGTAAGTACTCGGTTCGTTATATCTTCTGTTGTACCAACAATCACACTCGAGATATCATGTTCTTCAAAAATAAAATATGCCATATTAATTTTTTCAATCATGATAGGAAGATCATTAAGTAGTTTTGTTTGAAAAAATTTATTAGAAAATAACGGATGTTTTTTATATGTTGAAAAAAATTTTTGAGCTTTTTCAATGAAAATATGAGAACTATCAGGAACTTTATTTGTATAATCCAGTGTACAAATCGTAGGAAGACCATAGAGCTCGCTTTTTTTTGCTCTTGTTAATATTTTTGTATACTCAGGGTTAAAATAGGAAAAATTACCTGCTGAAAAACGAAGATAATCAGTATTAAGCAATACGACTCCATCTGGTCCTCTTTTCTTTGTCGTTTGCTCAAGCAGAGGCAACCATTTTTCAAATTCTGACTGCAATTGTTTTTCTTCTATTGGTGCAACTGACAAATATTTATAAAAATCCTTACTTTTCATCTTATTTTTAACATCTTCTTCTAAATATTGATAAAAATTACTTAATAAAGGTAAAGAAATGTTATGATGTACTAATTCAGAAAACACCTTTATATACTCTAAATTTAATAACCAATAATTTTTCAAATAGACTTCACTCAAGGTCTCACCCTCTTTTTCTTCTTAAGTCTTCTCTTAATTCCTTACATGTTCTTTATGGTTTAATAATTGTATAAATTCATTTTTTTCTTCCGCGAATAACTAAAAATATATTGAATTTAAATTAATATAATTTATATATAAAATCTTATCTATCGGATAAAAATCCCAAAAATGATTCAATCTCAAAAAAATAGCATACCTTATGCAATAAAATTCGGTTTTTTATCCCAGTAAGAACCCCATTTTTTGAACGATTGGCAAAATAGAAGCCCAATACATGTCGAACAATGATCCATTATATATGAATCATTGTTTGTAATCTTTTGTGCAGGTCTTTTTACAGCTTTAATTGGCTGAGATACTTCGTTAATTAAAACTGCGAAACATTGACAATTCTAATTTAATACGCTCCGTATCGATTTCTCTACAAACAATGGCTTGTAATAACTAGTCATAATAACTATAATTTTAGGCAGCTATTATCCCACTCCTTATCAATAAATAAAGTTCAGTTATATTATTATATAAACAAAAAGAACGAACTGTTCCGGTAATTATGATTTTCTTTTTGTATACACTAAAAGATAAAGGCGATATCTTGTTTGTCCATGAATTTTTATTATTTTCCGTAAAAATCTATTCCATAAGTAACTTCAATCATAATATGACTTGCTAACTAGAAAATCTTCTGATGTAAAAAATAAACCAGGAAACTCTAATCACTTTCTAGACTTACTCCCCTTCACTCTTAAGCGTCACACCCCTTATTAGTGGTACATATGCAATTTCCGTTTCTGCCATAGTGCTGTGTCACCTTTCATGCTTTGACTTCTTTGAATTCAATAGCGCTTTATCAGCATTAACCTATCGAGATCAATTTTATATTTACCTCAACGTGTTTTACTATTATTGGATCAAATATTATCCCGATTAAAATAACCACGATATGTACAAGCATTAGAAAATAGGAAGCATAATATAGAGCATTGCCACCTATTGGCATGTCATATCAACAAGTAAATGCCTTTCAAACATGATTATTTCATAAAAAGGCATAAGTTCTAAAATTATTTTTCTTAATACGGTATGTAATCAACTTTATATACCACATGAAATAACACATAATTTTTGATAAAGGAAGTGAAGTACATGTTCCCTTGCCAAGGTACGTGCAATCAATATGTAGATTTTGAGGTTTTAATTACAGCTCCTGAAGGATATATAATTAATGATACGAATTATACCGGTGCTGTCACCTGGAATACAAACCGATTAAAATGTGCATTTGAACCATGTACGATGCAAACACCGAACCCTTGCCTTCTTCAAACTGATCTACCTGAAGGTTCCTATCCAGTACACAGTGTTCGCATATATGGAGTACTTACAATGCTTGTTAGCATTTCCCCTGTTCAAAATCAATATGGACAAGGAGATGCAGCTTTTTCTAAATGGCATAAATTCTCTATCAATCAGATTGTTTATTATACAATTGATTCAAATTGCTGCTTTGATTTTAGTAGCTTTAAACTTAAGAGTTTAACAGTTACGCCACAAGATAAAAATACATTTATCTTAAATGGCACCCTCTCTGTTTTACCAGTGCCACCAAATCCTCCTATTTATGCTTTTACAGCAAATAGAGATGATAATACTCTTTCAGTAATTAATACAGCAACAAAGACTGTCCAGCATGTAATCAATCTTCCATATCAGCCAATTAAAGTTGCTGTTAATCCAAACAAAACATACAATTTAGTTTTGCACTCAAATGATAATAGTGTCTCTATGATTAAAAACGAAACTCTTACTATTACCTCTACTTTCTCAATAAACGGTCCAATTGATATTGGGTTTTCTCCGGATAATCAGTTTGCGTATATACTAAATTTTTTAACTGGTTCAATGGGCATTACTGTTATTAACCTCTTAACTCAAACCATCTCTAATACTATCTCACTAGGAGGATCTGGATTTTCAAGTATAGCCATTGATCCGAATGGACAATACGCCTACATCGTAAATTATACGACTTGGAGTATTGTAAAAGTTGATCTAAATACAGGAGAAATTGTAGTAGATCTTCCTACTTCAATGGATTATCCAAGCATCATAGAAATTAGTTTGTTTGATGGCTTAGCTTATGTTACAGAAGAACTTCCAGCGACTGGGACCCTTCTTGCAGTTATTGACTTGTCCACTTTTCAAGAGATTGGCAGAATTCTTACCGGAACGTATTACTACTCGTTCCTTGTTCTTTCACCTAATCAGCCTGTAGCTTTGCTAGGAGAAGAAACTATAGATGAAATCAATATTATTGATACAGCACATCAACTATCCACAGGAACGATTTCCATCAATGGTCCAGCAAGTGCTGCTTTTACACCTGATGGGAAATTCATCTATATTACTCAGCCAGAACAAAATACAGTAACTATTCTTAACTCCGTTGATTATACCGTAAATACAGTAGTAACAGTTGGAGCATCACCTGTAAGTGTTGCAATATAAAGTTTAATGCTTATTAACATTCAAGAAATACTGAGGATTGCACCCTCTACTTATATTAATTTCCTACTCTCCGGTATTCCATTTATACAAATAACTAGTGTCCTTCTCTCTATTTAATGACTAATCGTTTATTTTGATATGTAATAATTTATACACGGGACTCTTCTTAAATACTAAAAAACATATTATCTAATAACTCCCTAAATATTTCCTATAGTTCTTTCCATTACAATTCTCTTTAATTTTGTTTATCTATCCATTCCCTCCGTCGATCAAATCTCCCTCAAGAAATCCAATTTAAAATTCATTTTACAAGTAAACAACCGTTCCATAAGTAGATTATTTAAGGGAAAAGAGTCAGACTTACTGAATCC
>NZ_QPEL01000218.1:0-3916 GCF_008368965.1 Bacillus sp. AY2-1
TCTCTTTTAAATTTATAAACGTGTATCTTTTTCAAAATTCAAATGAAAATGATCAGCATCGTTATATACACCAAATTCGTAACCTTTTTCTTTATAGAACTTAATGATTTGTGGAAGTACTTGCAATGTCTGTGCTTTTTCATGCATCAAAACTACTTCCACATCATCGGTTGTGTATTTTTTGACATTTTCTATAATTTGGTTTGGGTTATCTTTTAACTTCCAATCTTCAGAATCAATTGTCCAGTCCCAAATTTTTATTCCAGCGTCTACAATTTGATTGCGGAGTTCTTCACTCTTTAATCCCGGATGGGAGCCATACGGCGGACGTACTAACTTAGGATTTGTACCTGTAATACTTTGGATAAGGGATAATGTTTCTTTCATCTCTGGAACAAATTGCCCTTTTTTGTATAGCTTATCACTATTATGTGTCATGCACCGATATAATGTCCTACGATTTGTACCCGTAATACTTTGGATAAGGGATAATGTTTCTTTCATCTCTGGAACAAATTGCCCTTTTTTGTATAGCTTATCACTATTATGTGTCATACTATGTGCACCGATATAATGTCCTTCTTTTACTGCTCGTTTTACATTTATCTGATAACTTGTATTTTGTAAATTACTTCCTTGCATGAAAAATGTTGCTTTTACATTATTTTCTTTTAATACATCTAAAAATTTTCCAGTTAAAGTGCTGGGACCATCATCAAATGTTAAATAAACAAATTTCCCTATAGGTTTCCCATCTGCTTTTTTTTCCTTTTGCGGATTCGTTTTTTCTATTTCTTTTTCTATCTTTTTCTCTTTTGAATGCTGCATTAGGCTCTGGTTGTTCTTTTCTTCGTGAGTCGTCCCTTTTGCGGGAGCCGAATTAAACTTTCCTATTATAAAAAACATAAGAAAAGTAGTTGTTAATATTAACATTAGTGTTAATAGCGCTCTTTGCACGCTCTTTTTATTCGTATTTTTCGACATCTTTTCTCTATCCTTTCTCTATTATTAATATGGAAAAAGCGGGCTTTAATTGTTAGAATTAATATCTTTAATCCCACTTTGTACAAAAATAGATTACTAGAAAGAGATAAAGATAAAATGCAGATTATGTCGAAATGAGTTAAAGAATATCAAAATATAACATACAATCATATACAGGTTGTAGTAACTATTAAGATGATTCTGGTACAAAGAATTTAAAGTAATTACGAGTAATCTCTAAATCTGGGGCATACTGATGCTATTACTCTAAAAAAGTTGCGATGATTAGTATGGAAAAGTAGAATTTGTTTAAATTGAAACATTACCAGCCTGATTTTATTCGACTAATCGTTGAAAGGGAAATTTAAGTTTGCCAAGCAGAATTTCAAGTTGGCTAGAAATACTCAAGGCTCGTGCTTTGTCATTAAAAATATAAAGTAAGCAAAAACAAAACAGCACCTCTCCAACAAATTAGAGGGTGCTGTTACTTTTGTCGTAAAACCATATTTAATTATGACAAGGATTCATTGTGATAGTTCTAATTAAGGGTATTACCTATTTAACAATTAAAATCAAATTTATTTATTTTTTAATTTCAAAAGCCCATTCTAATTAATCTCGATATTATTGGAGGTGGATAGACTTTATCCCTATATTTTTCCCTTAACTTGCTGAGAGTCGCTGAAAAAGCGGTCGAATTGTCGCATCATTGCTTCGAGCGGACCAGCAGGAAGTTTAACAATTATGCATCCAATTACCAGGGTTGCAGTTGCAACGAGTACATCTCCAAATGGAAATTCCAGACTATACTGCTGTACCCCCGCCAGTTGAAGTCCCCACAATATGACAAACTGAGCCGCATACATTGTTAATGCTACGCGTCCAACCTTTTCGAAAGGCATCAACACGACGAGAAATCTCTTCGGTACAAGACATACAAGACCCAGCACAAGGAGTGCTCCCCCAATCCCTGTCAGTGTTTGAAACGTTGATGCACTGTGCGGGGTTGTCCAAAGAAGAGTATGCCACATTGGTGTTTCCATATTAAATGGCCAGATTAAATTTGGATCCGGCTGGTCAGTAACGACACTTTGAACGCTTATGAGCCACTTCTCAAAGGATCGGCTGAGATCAGGAAGGATAAAAATAGCCAACAGCTTACAAAAGGTAAGTATAATTACACCACTGCACATGAGTAAGAATACGGGGCGCGGCTTTGTTAAGTCAATACGCCCGATGGTCATACCTGCAACGAAAGCGGGAGCAAGTGCTATCCCAGACATACGGCTGCCTCCTATATCTCTAAGAAGGTATGTGTGTGACAGAAGACTCTCTCCAAGAATCATCAGCGGTGGACTCACAATAACTAAAGCAATTGTTGTTATAATGAGTACACGTGTTGAACGATGAACCAGAACAAGCGACAGTACGAACAGTGCCGCATAAGCAGGTAAAATCACACCGATATGAGTATTAAGCATAATAAGTAGATATCCGATTATATCGATGAAAACTGCACGGGCGAGCATTCTAGATCGGAGCGTAGTGGTCCCCAGCCCTTTTTCTTTCATGCGTCGAGCCATGATGGAGTAAGAGATGCCTCCACAGAGTATAAATAACAATGTTGTGTTACCAGATACGATTGAAGCATTCGTTTTATTCAAGGCAAAGTGCTGTATAAACATTCCTATTACAGCTAAACCACGAACTGCATCAAGTGCTATAAGACGCCCCGTCCCCTGAGAATCCCCCTGTTCTTGTTTAGGATCTTCCTCAAAGTCCAGACTCTTAATTTCAGCGTTTGCTTCTAATTCAGATTCCCTGATGGACTCGTCCGAAAGTCTAGTCCCTTTTTTATTATCGCTATTTTCTGACATCTCTTTTCTATCCCCTTTCCTATTATTTATATGTAAAAGCAGGGGTTAATTGCTAGATTTAATATCTTTCCCCCACTCTGTACAAAAAATAGATTACTAAAAAGAAATAAAGATAAAGTGCAGATTATATCAAAGCGAGTTAAAGAACATTGAGATATAACATAAAATCGTATACAGAATGTAGTAATTAAAAAGATCATAGAGTTATTCATCATCTCTCTTCGTCTTAATCTCTAATATACGCATATAAATGAGACTTCTTTTGACAAATAAAGATAAAATTTATTTTATCTTTACCTTATCTTTATCTCTTTATGTTAGTCTGTTTTCCTAGAAGAAATAATCCTAATATTAAAAAGAAACAGAGGAATAATGCATGAAGAGTAAAAAAATATTTGTATTTTTCTTAGGTATTGTTGTTGTTCTTATAACATTAATCAAATTACTATATAGTAATCCTATGGGCAACACCGATAGAAATCAGGATTTCGCTGTAGAAAAACGTTTATTACAATTTAAACCGACCATTGAAAAAGAATTAGAAAAATATAATTTAAGTGACAAAACAACAACATTATTGGGAATCATGTATCAAGAAAGTAGAGGTGAAGGTACAGATCCTATGCAGTCTTCTGAATCACTTGGATTACAGCGAAATGAAATTCAAGATGTTAACTTAAGCATTGAACAAGGTGTAAAACATTTCGCTCAAATGTATAAATACGGGATAGAGAAAGACGTTGGAATTGATGCTATCATCCAAAGCTATAATATGGGACCAGGATATATTGATTTTATCGCTAGCAAAAAAAAGGAAAAGCATTCAGAGAAATTAGCTAAACAATTTTCTAAAATGAAAGTCGATCAAAGTCCAGATATGTATACGTGTGGTGATAATAAAAAAAACTTTAGATATCCATATTGTTATGGAGATTTTACGTACACAACAAAAGTAAAAAATAGAACAAAGCTTATTGAAGATTTTTTACGAACAAAAGAGCTAGCATACAATCATAATTCAGAATAAATCCATACAAATAATAAAAGGGAGTAGA
>NZ_QPEL01000219.1:0-3088 GCF_008368965.1 Bacillus sp. AY2-1
GCCAAACTGTTTTATTTTTTTGTATAAGTACGACTATACCATGGAACCGGTTCACTTAATTTTTTTTCTTGTTTCAATGCTTCAGGCCCAATATAATCTTGAAGTGTTTTTTTTGCTACTGTTAAAGATAAGGTTGTTTTCGGATTTCGATAGGAGGATTCAAGATGACCAAGATGCGGTAGAATTCGAAAATCTTCTTTCGTAGGAGGGATGTGGAAAAAATAATCGCCTAAACGTATAAGGACATCAGATTGTTGTTGGCTAAAACGTGGGTTTCTAGAAAAATGTAATCCTTCTTTAATTGCTTTTTTTTCAGCAATCAAACGCTCTAAAGCTGTCTTTTTTAACCAGTATAAATATTTAGGATTAGTAGCTGCTTTAGCATGACGATTCACAACGAAAATAGATTGAGCTAGTCGATTAATAGAATGTTGGTTTTGTAATTGAGATTGTGGTTGTGAAGGTTTCATATTGAATCTCCTTTCAATTTTTCATTATTATAGCATAAATAAAATAGGTTTTTATTATATGCAAAAAGTGATTGTATATATTTTCAATATTAAAGCAATATTGTTACAAAAAACAACTATTTTGTATAATAGTAATAGAATATGTTTTTGAAATTTGATAATGAAAGAGTGAGAAGTTTGAAAGAAATATTAAAACAACAGTATGCCATTATAGATATTGGATCTAATACAATGCGTTTAGTTATTTATGAAAAGCAAAATGGAGGTTTTTATAAAGAGATTGAAAATACGAAAGTGGTTGCTAGGTTAAGGAATTACTTAATTGATGGTGTGTTGAATGAAGAGGGAATAGAAGTATTATTACAGACATTATTTCAATTTCAAGAAAGTACAAGGTTCCATCAGTTGCATCATGTACTTTGTGTTGCAACAGCAACAATTAGACAGTCTGAGAATCAAGAGGAAATTAAAAAGCTTATTGAAGGACAAACGGACTTTACTCTTAGAGTATTATCAGAATATGAGGAAGCGCGTTACGGATACTTGGCGGTTATGAATTCTACATCGTTTTCAGAAGGAATAACGGTAGATATTGGTGGGGGAAGTACGGAAGTTACATACTTTAGAAATAGAGAGATTTTAGAGTACCATAGTTTTCCTTTTGGGGCACTTTCTTTAAAGCAACAATTTATTAAAGGTGATATTCCTACTAAAGATGAGTTAGAGGGAATGCAACAGTATTTAGAATTTCAATTTCAAACGTTACCATGGTTCATCAATAAGAAATTGCCTCTTATTGCAATTGGTGGTAGTGCGAGGAACTTAGTAAAAATCCATCAAAATTTAATATGTTATCCTATAGCAGGATTACATTTATACAAGATGAAAGAAGAAGATATTGAAAATGTAAAAGATGAGTTGGAAAAATTGTCGTTCATAGAACTTCAGAAATTGGAAGGATTGGCAAAAGATCGAGCGGATACGATTATTCCAGCGGTTGAAGTATTTCATACACTTGTTAATGTTATAGAGGCACCGGCATTTGTATTAAGTAGAAAAGGATTAAGAGAAGGTGTTTTCTATGAAGAGTTGACAAAAGATTTGGGGATTTCATATTATCCGAACGTAGTTGAAGAAAGTTTGCATTTACTATCACATGAATACGAAATGGACATGGAATTTGTTATTCAACTTATTAAACATGGAAGACTAATTTGCAAACAACTTGAGGAAATAGGGCTTATTTCTATGTCAGTAAAAGACTGGGAAGTATTCCATCAAGCAGCGAAAGTATTTAATATAGGCAAATATATAGACGAAGAAGCGAGCCGTTTACATACGTTTTATTTATTGGCGAATAAGACAATTGATGGCATGATGCATAAAGATAGAGTGAGGTTAGCGCTTATTGCATCTTATAAATCAAAAATGCTATTTAAACAACATTTATCTCCATTTGAAGGTTGGTTTGATAAAAGTGAACAAAAAAAAATCCGTCTATTAGGAGCTGTTTTACAATTTTCAGCTGCTTTAAATGCAAGGCAACGATCGCTTGTTGAAACCATATCTATAACAGAAAGCAAAGAGGCATTAACGTTTAAAGTTTTATGTGAACAGTCTGCATTAGCAGAAAAAGTGCAAGCTGAAAAACAAAAAAAACAGTTAGAAAGAGTATTAAAAACGAATATTAACTTGTTATTTGAACTAAAACATTAGGTCGTACGGATGTCTTTACGAAAAATTTACACTTTGTAATATTGTAATTTGATAAAATAAAATTAACTAAATTATAGTAAAAAAGTTTCAAGGGGAAGTGTGAAGAGAATGGAATTATCGAAGGGGAATGCAGTAAATTTAAATGATACAGCTTATTACAATAATCGAGAGTTAAGCTGGCTAGCATTTAATGAACGTGTACTACAAGAAGCGCAAGATGGAAAAAATCCACTTTTGGAAAGATTGAAATTTATTAGTATTTTTAGTTCGAATTTAGATGAATTCTTTATGGTACGTGTAGCGGGATTAAAGGATCAAGTGAGTGCTGGATTTAATCAGCCAGAAAATAAAGCTGGCTTAACACCAAAAAAGCAACTAAATAAAATTGCGATAAAAGCCCATGAACTAATGACAGTACAATATGATACATTTAAAAATTATGTATTGCCAGCGCTTGAGTTAGAGGGAATTGAACGTTTAACATTCCATGATTTGACGAAAGAGCAGCGAGAATTTATAGAAGAGTATTTTGATGAGCAAATTTTTCCGGTGTTAACCCCTGTAGCTATTGATGCATATCGCCCATTTCCAATGTTATTAAATAAAAGTTTGAATTTAGCTACTCTTTTATATGATGAGAAGCAAGCGGAGGAAGAGAATCGGACGAAGCTAGGAATTGTACAAGTTCCTTCATTACTTGAGCGCTTCATATTTTTACCGAGCGAAGGGCAAAAGCATAAATTTATTTTATTAGAAGACGTAATTAGTAGCTTTACTCATAAATTATTTACGGGATATACAGTATCATCTGTTACTCGTTTCCGTATTACACGCAATGCAGATTTAACGATTCATGAAGAAGGTGCGAGAGATTTATTAAAGGTAATTGAAAAAGAATTAAA
>NZ_QPEL01000022.1:0-4255 GCF_008368965.1 Bacillus sp. AY2-1
GGGAAAAAAGTTCGCATAGATCTTTTACCAAAAGAATATAGTGCCAAATCGTATTCTTGATTATTTATCTCAATAGTATTATGTTCACTAAGAGTATCGGCAAAACGTGCAACTCCTAAAGCTAATAATCCTTCTGGGCTAAGGCCTATAAAAAAACCACCCTTTTTCTTAAAGAGTAAAACGTTATTAATATGATCATCTGAAGCTTCTAATGTATAACCAAAAGTAATAACATCAGGAACGGTATTCTTATCTTTTGGTCCTAAATAGACTATTTTATCATTTGACCCAGTTTGATCTTCAAGATAATATTTATACCAGAAGTGATATCCATTTAGGCTACTACCTTCTTTCTTTTCTTCTCCAATAAACACATGTTCAAATCCACTTAGGCTAATACCAGAACCACTATCGAACTGTAGAAACCAAATGTTATGCAAATAAGTATACCACTGCTCGTCAGATAAATTTGTACCCTTCCTAGACTCAACAAAAGTCCTACAAATCTTCATAGGTTCAGATTGTATAGCATGTTTTAATAATGCATCTACTTCTTGTTGTTCTTCAACCGTATTGTCTTCTCTTAAATGTGGATCTAAGTAGAAATTATTAAATAATTTTTCGACCAAATCATATGAATTTTTCTTATTTTCAGGGATAACTACCTCTTTTAATAACATATGATTTTGTTTTTCTTCTTTCCCCCTAACCTTAGTAGGTTCAACTAGAACGTATCCTTTTTGAATATCTACATCTTCTTTATTGAAAGTGGCTTTGATGCCATTTCCACGCATATCTGCATCCCATATTTCTTGATAAATGTTTGACATTCATTCATCTCTCCTTATAATTATTGAATTGTTCATTCAAGATATATAGTTTGTTAATTCCTTTTTTTTATACTAAGTATAAAAAAAGGAATTAATTCTAAACGTATTAATAGTAACTACAGAAGGAATAGGATGGATTTGAGTTAATATTTGGATGAGAAAAGTTGAATCTAAGCTACTTCTTTACCCTGATTTTCAATTACTTGTGGGGCATCTATATCCTACAATATATTGAAATAGTGCTAAAATTGCTTGTCTAATATGGCATATTGTGTGAAAGATTCTGTTAAAAAGTTTTTTTAAAGATAGAGAGTTAGGATGGGGGATAGATGAATTCTATACAATTGTAAGCAATCTCTGTAATTTATTGTAAGTTTAAAAAGAAGTTTGGCCGCAAGAGTTACGGGGCAAGGATGAGGTATAAAATGTACCGGTTAAGGGGTGATTCTTAAATAACTCTTAGATTTAAACGACTTTATATTTATATTTTTGAGTACACTGAAATAATGCTTATTGAACTGAATGGCAGGGTAATAAAATCCTTTTAGAGAAATATGGTTTAATAAATTATTACTAAAAAGGAAGGATGATCTTATATGATAAGAATTAATAGTAAAAAACAGGGGATTGATAATGGTATGTTTAGTTTGTATAAATGCCTAATACAATAAAGTGTTAAGTATTTAATACACGTTAAATAAGGACTGGATGAGGGTTATAATGAAAAGAAAAAGAACCCTATAGGGTTCTTTTTCAAGGCATATTAACAGTAAGGAGAATCATGAAATGCTACTTCAAATCTTTATTAGGGGAAAGATTTTGAATAAGCTTAACATACATCTATTTTTACATATATGTAATATATAGTAAATTGATAATGTTTAGACTTTCTATTACCAATATTCAATTAAGATAGTTAACACTATGTGTATAGCGTTAACTGGCATTTAGTATAGTATACATTTAGAAAACTGATATTAGATTTCATTTGTTAAAAAAGCTAATAGCTATATTATTTCAAATTCTAACTAACATTTAAACGATTTATTTGAAATTGGTTGTGTATTAACTCTTAAAAGCCAATAAAAGTAAACAAAATAAATGAATACAGGGTCAAATACAGGGTTAAGGGAACGCATAGTTTCTCAAAATCATAATAGCATATATTTTTTGTATAACTGTATGAGGATTTTGACAAAATTAAGAACAAGACAGAAAATCTGTAAGAAAGCAAATATAGTGCTGGAAATGTGATTTGAAATTAAGCTATTGGTATATTGAAGTAGATGAAAACTCTTGAGTACCATGATTAAATTTCCTTTAAATATGAGGTTTATATTAGAGGGATAATTGGATCTTACTGAAAAGGAAAATGTTTTTTAGATTAAAAGAAGAAAAGAAACCTTCTTGGTGTCTTTTCTTTAGGTAAACAGTTCATATATTGTTGAATTAGATACGAAATCATAATTCGACTATGAAGTAAATCTTAACATAATCTGAACTGATAAAATATGTTATATTACATTTTTAGTTTTTAATTATTTTATTGAATACATATTAGCTACGGAAATAAAAAGGGCATGCAGTCGTATCTGCAGCCCTTTTTAGGAGGAATTCAAGACACCATAAGGACACGTATTGGTAAACAGGTTCAAAAATAGTATATGTGAAAAGAAAATGTCCTATACCAAAAGTAGACAGGACCTTATCTTTTTTACATTTTCAAAAATGAAATTCCGTCCTTTTTGAAATCATTACAGTACACACTTGGTTTGTAATGAAATTAGAAGAAGGATACATGAAAATGGGAGACAACTATTTTGTTGCCTGCCGGTGCCAGTGGGTTGAATGAGTTAGTCAATGCAATAAATTACTATCCCATTACCAGAAGAGTGAAGCCGCTAGTCTAAATGGCTTATACATAGTTTTCCGAATAAAGAAAAAATTATGAGTGAAAATTTTGTTTGCTCTATATGAAAAGATAAATAGATATTCATCAGACAAGGATAATTTAGCATACCTTGAATAGGGTGTAGGAACGAATTAAAGAAAAGGATATTTGTTTAGGAGGGGACTGACTCAGGAGTGGGACTTTCGGACAGGATTTGGAGAGCGGTGGTTGCCTTTGGTATTGCGACTAATAGCGTTGCTTGTATAATGGCAGTATACATTCAAAAATATGAGCTAATGATAGATCATCTTACAAATATTTTATTTTTAATAATTATCTCTTTAACGTTTATAAAGATGAAAATTAACAAATGGGTGGCTTTAGGGTTTACATTGGTTGTGATAGAGAAAGGTGTTAAGGCGGGATATGATTTCTACACACATGATTATTATGGTGTCAGTTGGAGTTTAGCTATCATTGTCTATTGCATATACGAGATGAATAAGTATCATATTGAAATAAATGAATAGCCGCAACCATAACGATGTTAGTAGGTGTAATTTTTTAAATAATACTATAAAAAAGACACTACAAGAGTGTCTTTTTTTTGAAAATACTCTATAATTAACTTTGGGGAAGGTAATGTTAGAGTATTCGTTTAGCATTATCTTTATATTTGATAAACCATGAAATCGAAAGATTTTGTGGTTTATTTTATGAACAATAGATCTTACAGTATTGGCAGTAAGTTACTGATCATTATAAGCATTAAGAGAGAAGGGATTAAAAGTCTAACATCGAATAACGGTTCCGGAATATAGTGTTGCGAAATGATCTCCCATATCCCAAACGGTACTTGCCTGTATATAGCCCTTAAAGCCTTCTGAAGAATAATAAATCTCTTTTGGTATACTTTCTTTAGTTTGGAAATGTGCTTTAGAGTACTTTACATAATGGTTTTTAACAACTTTTGCATCTGGAACAATAGTTTTTTTTTGTTCCAATGTTGGCCTAGCACTAGAAGGTGATATAAATTTTACAGTGTCTTGGTAATTAGGATCTAAGGTGTCAGCTTGTACACTGTGTGACGAAACAATTGTGCTTAAACTACTTCCCGCGATTAAAGTTGCAAATACTAACTTTGAGAATTTTGTTAATCTACTCATTCTATAATCTCCTTTTTATTATTTTGTAAGGTATCTCCTTACACCTCACAGTCTATATCCACTACAAAAGGGTGTACATACATATTGATAGACAAAATTCTACAAAATACGTCATGTTTTTGGGGTTGTGTATAATAATCCAATGTTTAAGAATTTATCAGCAGTAAAAAAGTAGGTCTTATATAAAAGAAAAAGAATAATTTATACAGGGAATGTATATAAAATTATTGTTTAAATATTCTAAAATGAGTTGATAAAGATGTGGAAGTGTTTTTTAGAAAATAAATGATTCCAAATTTAAAATTTGGAAGTTTAATTAAGGAAATACAAGCAGAAGTACATGTGACTGTAAAAGCTATGAATGAAGT
>NZ_QPEL01000220.1:0-2650 GCF_008368965.1 Bacillus sp. AY2-1
CATTCTCAGGGTTCACTCCAAGCAGGAAAGCCAGAGTTTTATTTATCTTGTTTAAAAATAAAAAAGTACAATTAAAGAAATTCGACTTTTACATTTCAAAATATGTTTTAGTGTACATTATCTACGTTTTAATGTCAGAATCCCTCATAGGAATTATCTCCCCTTTTGTCGAATATATCCAAGTAAGAATAAAAGTGTACTTTTTGTTAATAGTGCAAGATTAAAAATATAGTTTTAATACATAAAGAGGTGTAACATGTTTCTAAATGCTCTTATTGAAACAAAAAGATTATTAATAAAACCATACCACATATCTGATGCGGAACATTTATATGAATTACAAAAACATCCCGAGCCACAGCGTTTTATGCCATCTCCCGTATATTCATTAGAGGAAATACACGACATTATTCTATGGAGCATGGAGATGAACAAAAAGAACACAGTAAGTAATATTGCTAAATTTAATCTTTCCATTTTTGAAAAATCTTCTCAAGAGTATATAGGGTATTGTGGTTTAGGTCCTTTAGATTTTGAACTCACATCTACAGAAATGTATTATGCTTTATCTTATGACAAATGGGGAAAAAGCTATGCAACAGAAGCCACAAACGCCCTTTTACACTACACCTTTTTAAAAATAGGGATAGAACGTATTGTTGCTGTTGTGTTCCCTGAAAACAAAGCATCTATTAGAGTTTTGAAAAAGCTTGGATTTCAATTTGAAGAAAAGATCAAAAATTTAAATGAAGAATTTAAAGAATTTGCAGGCATGCATTCTTTCTACATCACAAAAGATGTATTTTCAAAGAATTTAACAAATAATCGATAACTAACTATAGGGATCTGCCATATCGCTATCAAGCTAAGCAATTCATTGTTCCCTATAATGAAAAATGACCTGAATTCTCATAAATAACTATTGTAGTGATATAAAATTTACGCTTTATAAATACTTCAAAATATTAGATTGATGGGCTGGGGTAGCAACAACAAAATGGGAATCCGTATGCTAAGAGTTTTTTCATAGAAAAACCAATACTCACTTTCATGTAAGCTAAGGGAGATTAAAGAAAAGGGATTATGAAAGTTTACGAGTATGGATTGAACTACTCGCCACTTAACAAAGCCTGAAGTGGTAGATGGATATGGAGTGCCTCATTAAGGTTTATTTTCATGCTACCTTTCCTTTTACTTCTTGTTATGAGTAGGAAAAAACTGAAAGTATTATTACAAGTTATGGGAGAGGATTTAAGAGCATGGTTTTTATGGAGTTTTGTAGGTTTTGGCCTATTTTATGCTCCATTATGCTTTGCCGCTGCACATGCACCAGGATGGATAATTGCGGGGGACATGGCAAGTTACTATTATATCAGGATCTTTATTAGCTCCATGACGGTATTTATAGTTAGCTCGATTGTTTATGTATTGCTTATCATTACGAAGGTACTTCTGGCTTATGTAGGCTCGCGGGTTTTAAATAAGTTAACGGCGGGATATTACCAGCATCTTAGAAAGAAACGTTAAGGGGGGGAATAACTTTAAATTATGTTATATATACAAGTTGACTATTTCAAGTACACTATTTTGTGTTAAACATTTTCAACAGTGTTACAGCCATTTGCTTAACGTGAGGTTTTCTGATTTCCAGTATGTAACTTATACAATAAAAAGGGAGCAACGTGCTACCAACATTTGCTCTCCTTTAGATAGCTGCTACCATTAAGCCGGTGGCCACTAAAAAATAACACCTACAGTATTTGTAG
Source organism: Bacillus sp. AY2-1 (assembly GCF_008368965.1). NCBI lineage: Bacteria > Bacillati > Bacillota > Bacilli > Caryophanales > Bacillaceae > Bacillus > Bacillus sp. AY2-1. The sequence continues at coordinate 1,767 of NZ_QPEL01000220.1, forward strand.
ATGTTATTTTTAATCATTTAGGCTTGTAAAATGTTTCGTATTTCTTCTATAAGTAAATTTGTAAACTTTGCAATATCTTCGATTGGCATTCCATTTTTATGCATTCCACAAATTAATTGAATTTTCCCTTCTTCAATCCCCTCTTGACGCCCTTCTTTCTTTCCTTCATTACGAGCATGAGCAAATTTTGCGGCTTCATCCATCAACGCTTTCTCCCTTGCTTCATACGCTTGTCGGAAAGAAGAATCTTGACTCATACGTTCCCATTTATTCATTGCTTTTTGTAAAATTGGGTCTTGGTTCATCGCAATATCCTCCAATGTTTGGGTTAATTGTTCATCCTCATTCGCTGGAAGTAATAATAACCAACGAACAAATGAATCCTCCCAGGGATTGACTTGTTCATTTCGCCACTGTTGCATGAGTTTTGGAATCTCCACAATATGAACTTCAATATCATCACTCAATATTTTCTGTTGTTGTTGATTCCATAAGATTCCTGTTGTATGGAATGCCTCGTATTCAGGAAACATAACAAAATTTAACAAATTGATCGTAATTGTTTTATGAAGAGAGCTGTATGGCATTCCTTTTTGAAGTTGGGATGTGTATAGCCTTCCCCAGTAATATAAACTTCTCTTAATCATGTCATGATTATTATTTAGCTGGATTTCTACATTTACCTTTGTTCCCGTATCTAATGTTGTGGAAATATCTAAAATCGATAATTTATCTTCTTCATGTTCTCGGTGCAAGTGTGGGTCTTCTAATTGTAAGGAAACAATAGGGGATTCTAAAGAATCTTGTAACATAGCATTTAAAAAAGCAATTAGAATATCTTCATTTCCACTTGTGCCAAATAATTGTTTAAAAGCAAAATCAAT
>NZ_QPEL01000221.1:0-9596 GCF_008368965.1 Bacillus sp. AY2-1
GTACTATAGTAATAACTAAATTCTCCGAATAAATCTCCACCTAAGCCATAATCCCAAGACCAAAATAAATTTCCATCTTTAAATGCGTGTTGTAAAAGGAATGTAAAGAAACTGAATTGTGATAATGCATCTCCCGTACTAGAAAATACACTGTCTGATTTTAGGAAAAAGTAATGAAAAGCAAATGCACATATTATTAATAATGGAATAATAATAAGTGTGCTTTTAGTGAAAAATGTTCTTTTATTTACTTCTGAAGTCATTAAATAAATAAGCCTCCTTAAATGCAATTGCCACATTCTTCACCTCTGGATATCGTTTTATGATGAAGAAAAACTATGTATGAATCGGCGATTTTTAATAGTATTAATAAAGTGTTCATTTGTGCAATTTGTGGAAAATTTAGGGCGTGAATAGTTAATATTTACATGAAGAATTAACTATGAATTACCTTAATAATAGGTGTTAGACATCTAGTGCTGTTCGTTTCCAAGTATAATCATTCCAGAAAGGCAAGTCAATTTAAGATATAGATTGAAAAAGGGCTCATTTTCTAAGTGAAGAAGATAAAAATAAAAACTTCAAATTTGATTTGAAGTTTTTATTTTTATTTATTTTCGAGCCAGCTTTTTATTTATAAATCCTAAAATCAATACGCGTATTTGTGGATCGATTGCAAGACCGATAATACCGTATAATATACCAGTAATTGTTAAAGCAACTAGTGGCGGTAAGGCAATTAATATTGTGCGGTATAAAATATAGCTGATTATAAAGGCTAAGGTATTGAATATAATCCCTTTAAATAGTAACGAGAAGCCTTTACGAACAAATAGAGTGAATCCGATTAGTAACGTAATCTCGGTAAGGATAGCAGCAATAGCGGCTCCCATCATTCCGAACTGACTACCTAAGGCGATGTAACTTATAACGGCAACAGCTAGTCCGATTCCCATTGTTGTTGCACGTTTCCATTGTTGACCAATGGTCGTTAAATTATCAGCAAGTGGGTAGTTAATAGATTGTAGAATGACCATAAAGGCTAAAATGGCAAGAGCATCACCAGCTGGCGCATATTCTTCACCTAATAAAGTAACAATCCAAAAGCTTGGATTAGCGATAAATGGAATGGAGATCCCCATTCCTAAGAAAGACATCAGTTTTAATTCAAACTGAGATAGTTTTCTATGTTCATCAATATTTTTTTCATTTCCAAACGCAAATAACTTTGGATAGAAGGCTGCTGCAATTACACCAGGTATTTGATAAAGGACTGCAGGTATTTTCGATGCAGCTCCAAAGAATCCAACTTGCTCATATGTCGAAACTTTTTCTAATATAATAGGGCCTAACTGCGGTAAAAGCATAATGATAATGCCATTGATTGTGAAAATCAGCAGTTGATCTAAAATCCCTTTGTCCCAGCCCTTATGAACTGTCGTATGGCGGAGTACCATTATGAAGGCAATGACTCCTGTTACAAGACTAGATATCCCGTACATGGCAGCGACTGTCATAAGTGACCATTTCAATGACATTCCTAGTAGAAGCGCAGCAGCGGCTGTTACACCTTGTAGTACAGAAATAATCGCTGTAAATTGCATACGTTCTGTTACTTGGAAATAAGCCATTCCAACGCCTTGTAAAGTTGCTCCAAACATTGTTGGTAATACAACCCAATATACCATGGCGCGTAAGTAGGCATCCGTATAGAAGAACTGAGCAAAAATAGCGAAGAGTACAGAAATTACGACAGCTAATACGAAACGAATGCGTAAATAACTACTGATTAGTACGCTAATATTTGCATCCTTTCTCGTTCCTTCACGCATAAACGTATGTGTCAAACCTGCATCTGTGAAATAACAAATAACAGCGGAAACTGCTAATGCAGTTGTAAACATTCCATACTCACCGGGAGACACGTATCTTGCAAAGAGAATCGTCGCGATAGCAAGTACAAATCGAACAGTAATATTTCCTACAAATAGGTAGGAGGCATTTTTAAGAATCTTATTTGTTTTCATGGGAAAAAACCTTTCTATTCTTTAGGACCTTTTTTGTCTGTCCTATTTGTAAATTTGATTTGTTTACGGAAAGAGAGGTGAGTACTATATTTTCAGTTTAAGAAAACAGAAATTTAATTCGTACAAACCAAAGCATTGCATATAGTTTTTTACTACGCTTTCCGTTTTTTGAATAGATTTTACGGCAATATTTCTTTATATCTTTTTTGATTAATTGAACTTGGGCATTATTTAATTGAGAGTTTTCTTTAATGTATATACAAGCATTATTGATAACCGTATAAGGGAATAAATAAGTCTCAAGAATCTCAATAAGTGACTGAGGGTCTTTCGTAATGAAGTCTTGAGATTTATTATGTACCCAGTCTTTCATACGATTGAATACTTCCAGTTCTTTAGTTGTTTTTAATTCGTAATCTTTATATTTAGAAGAAAGATTTCCTTCTGATAAGATTCTATAATATGTTAAATATTCATCGACATAGCATACATTTGTCACACTCATTAGTTTAAATAAAAACTCCAAGTCTTCTCCCCAGCTACATCCTGGTGTAAAACGGATATTATGATTCATTGCGATAGAGCGTTTGAAAATCCAAGTACTTGTTTGAGCAACAACTTGGTGTGTTAAGAATGCTTTTGCCATATCACCTTTAATAAAGTTTGTTGTATGCTCAACCTTTTCGCCTGTTTCTTCGTAGAAATTCATATAACCACAATAGCACGCGTCCATGTTGTTTTTATGCATACTCTCGATTTGTTTCTCAATTTTAGTTGGATGCCATAAGTCGTCACTATCAAGGAAAGCGACGTATTCTCCGCTAGCATTTTCAATCCCTGTATTACGAGCTACTGAAACACCTTGGTTTTTTTGGTGAACGTACTTTACTTGACCCGGATATTTTTCTGCAAGGTTTTTTACGATAGAAGGTGATTGATCTTTACTTCCATCATCTACAATTACAATTTCAATGTTTTTATATGTTTGATCCAGTATCGAATGCATCGTTTCTTCAATATATTTTTCTGTGTTATACAGGGGTATGACAACAGAAACAAGTTGTTTTTGTTCCATCATAGAATTTTTATCTCCTCAAATTTTTTATGTCTTGCACCATATATACAAGCCTTTTGAAAGGAAGAAGATTACAAGAACATCTGTATCAGTTTAACGCATATAAACTTTGTAAATCAACTTTCTATTATTGTACTTTGTATAAAAAGTATTTATTATAGAATATATTGTCTTGTAAAAATATAGAAATATAATTTGAAAATTATGTATTTGAAGGGAGAAGATGAGATGTTAAGGCGATTTACTCGCAAATCTAATGTAATCCTTTTAGGGATTATTATGATAGTCGGTTTTGCGCTTCGTTTTGCAACTTTACAAACACATGGTGCAGATTTGACTCTAGCTAGCGATGATCTAGGTTATCAAAAAACGGCAACTATTTTATTGGAAACAGGAATGTTAACATATCATGAGCCGGATAAACCAACTATTCATATTATGCCAGGTTTTCCAGCGTTTTTAGCTACTGTATTTTACTTTTTTGGAAATGGCAATGAAGGCCTTTTTGTAGCTAAATTAATTATTATCCTATTAGGGGTACTTAGTATTTTACTAACTTATAAGATTGGTACTTATTTATTGAATCCCGCTGCAGGATTAATAGGTGCTTTCTTATTAGCTGTGTATCCTCCAGAGATTGTTGTGGAAAATTTAACTTTAACTGAAGGACCGTTTCTATTCTTTTCATTAGGATTATTATATTGGAGTTTAAAATTAGCTGATACTCATAAAACGAAACATTTCCTAATTGTATTAATTTTCTACTTTTTAGCATTGTACTTACGCGTACAAGTTGCTTTATATCCAATACCATTATTTATATATCTCTTAATGAAGCGCTATCCATTCCGCATTATGATGAAGCAAGCGATTATAAGTGTAGGAATAGGACTTATCGTACTTGGACCATGGTGGGCCCGCAATTATATTCAATTTGATAAGTTTATTCCACTAACTGCTGGGGCAGGGAATCCGTTATTACTGGGAACGTATCAAGGGAAAGGTTACCCAGAAGGTAAGAATATGGCAGAACTTGAAGTAGAATTACACGCAAAGTACCCTAACCTAGAAGCACATGAATTTATGGAATTAGAAGAAAAAATAGCGAAAGATAAAATGAAAGAATGGTGGAACAGAGATAGGAATTCCATGATAGAGAGTTATTTAATCTTGAAGCCAGAAATTATGTGGAAAAAACCGTATTATTCTATAGAGCATAATATTGAAGTATTCAATGTTTCTGCAAAGGATATGAATGAAATACATAATTTTATTAAGACGATGTTTTTAATATGTACAATACTTTCATTTATCTTCCTTTTAAAAAGGTGGAGAGAGACTACATTTTTATGGTCAATCCTTTTACTGCAAACAGCTTTAACTTGTTTTTATGCCGCATATGAAAGATATGCATTACCATTAATTCCATTTTTATTTATTATAATTGGAGTAGGAACTGTAGCAACGGTTATGAAAATTAGTAAATTATTAATTAGAAACAAATAGTTTGCAATGAAAAAGCACCTTGATTCGTAGAAGAATTAAGGTGCTTTTTTGTATAATATAATATTTGAATGTAAAAAAATTATTCGCTATCTGTTTTAGTTTGCGTTCCTTTTAATTTTTGCTTTAATAATGCATAATCTTGCGTTAATGTTACAAGTTGATGGTGTAGCTTAGAAATTTTTCTTGTTAGGTCAAAAATTAAGATGAAACAGAATAATAATCCAAATAAGAATAAGATGGATGGTGGATATTCTACTTTTAATAGTTTTCCAATCCAATTTATAATTTTATCAGTAGAACTTAAAATAGCCATTGCAACACAAACAAAAATCCACAAAATAGCATATTTTGTTTCTAAAGCCCCGCGACGAATAGAATTAATAATTAAGAAGAATAATAACAAAATAAAGATGAATGAAAAGGTAATTATATGCATTCACTATCAACCTTTCACGATTTTTTGCATCAATATAGCAAGGCTTACTTTAATCATGTAATATGCAGATTTAAGAGGTGTGATGGAAGATTGTCCACCTTGTCGCTCTTGCATATTTACAGATATCTCATTAATGCGAAGTTTTTTCTTTTTTAAATGAATAAGAACTTCTGGTTCTGGATAATCTTTTGGATAATTGTGTGCAAAAATTGTAATTACTTCTCGATTGATAGCACGATATCCAGAAGTTGGATCCATAAATGTTTGTTTCGTTAACACTTTCAGTAGGGCAGTAAAATAAAAAATACCGATTCTTCTTGAAATACTACCTTTATAAGCTGTTTTTTCTGTAAAACGTGAACCTAGCACCATATCGCATTGGCCTTCAGCAATAGGCTGTATAATTTTGTATAAATCATCCGGATTATGTTGTCCATCAGCATCGAACTGAATTGCAATATCATATCCATTCTCATATGCGTATTTATAGCCAGTTTGTACAGCTGAACCGATGCCCAGATTATATGGTAGATTAATAAGATGAACAGGGAAATTTTTTACGATTTGAGCTGTTTTATCTTGTGAGCCATCATTAATAACGCAAATGCTTAACGCTGTAAAATGTTGTTTTAGTTCTAGTAATCTTGTTAATGTATCTGCAATTGCTTCTTCCTCATTATAGGCTGGAATAATAATCAAAGTTTTTGGTATTGAAATTGGTACCTCGATAGACATTACCGCACCACCCCTTACATATTTAACTATATTATGGTTATTTATAAACAACTTTACTTAATATACCATTAAAAGTATAAGAAAATAAAGGAAAAACTGATGGGTGATTTTAGGAGGAAGCCACTGATACAAAGGCAAGCGATAGTATTTTTTATAATAAAAAATACATGCAAGGAAGGACCTGTGCATGTATGATGAGAAGATTATGTTAAATATTCCAAGGCTTACTTAAAGTTAAAACTTCAGCCATCTCTTTACTTTTTAAACGTCCCTTTTTTCGGTTTTCCGCGCGTTCTAAACCGGTTGTGTGTAACCAATGTTCTTCCTGAGTTTCAGGGAGTACTTGTGGTACGGACGAAGGTTTTCCATCTTTTATCGCCACAAATGTAATGAAGCAAGTAGCAGCAATTCTACGCTCGCCTGCTAATAAATTTTCTGCGATTACTTTTACGAAAACTTCCATTGAAGATTTCCCTGTATAACATACAAATGCTTCATAACAAACAGAATCAGCTTGGTGAATTGGAGTTAAAAAATCAACTGAATCAATAGATGCTGTTACGCAATGTTTACGACTATGTCTTGCAGCCGCAATTGAAGCAATACTATCAATTTCTGCTAATAATTTCCCTCCAAAAAGTGTTTGGTGATTATTTAAATCGTTAGGAAAAACACGTGTTGTCTTAATTGCTTTAGATTCTCGCATGAATTTCTTTTCCATATATTCAGCCCCTATAGTCTGTTTTCAATCAGAATAATATGTGTAAGCGGAGTACTCATATTAGATATTTAATGAAGTAAAGTGTATTCCAAAAGAGAATGATTTAAACTTCTGTATTTGTATTCATATAACTGAAAGAAAATTTATTTTATCTAAAATGTAGTGTAAAAGAGGATTCGCTTACATTGCAAGTAAAAAAGTAATGACTATGTATTTATCATAGAAATTCCCTATCAGCCATGTACCCATTCATGATAGAATCGTTTTGTTATGAATGGAAATAGAGGTGCAATGGACATATGAATCATATACAAACAAATTTTTCATCTTTCTTCAATAAAATTACGATCGGTGCGATGCTCGCATTTTTTGTTTATAGTTGTTGGGCAGCATTTGAGACAAGTAAGCAATTTTTTGGAGGAAGTACAACAAGTGTAACAATCATACTGGCAATTTTCGTCATACTCATTTTGTTAGTGGCATCAATCCTACAATATCGTTTTACAGATAAACAATTTCTTATTTTTCTTATAAGTATATCTATAGTTGTGAGACTTAGTATGCTGTTATTTGTAGATGCTCCAATAATCGGTGATATGAAAGTGATGTATGAGTCTGCAAAGCAGATTGCAATTGGTAATAATATAGGGACTGTAACTCATTTGCCTTTTATTATATATGAGTCAGTAATTATTCGTATATTTGGTGATACATTATTCGCTTTACAACTATTTAATGTGTTATTTTGCGCAGGAACCGCATTTTTTATTTATCGTATTGCGGCAATGGTTTTTGGAGAAGAATGCGGGCGTATTGCTTCTATATTTTATGCTCTGTATATTCCAAATATATTCATGAGTTCCGTATTAACTCCTGAGTCACTTGCAATATTTTTATTTTATTTTGCTTGTTACATACTTTTATATAACGGATTAGATCATCCTTATATGTGGTTGTTTTCAGCGATTTTATTTGCATTTAGTAATATGATTTTCCCAATGGGATTATTTCTTCCTATTTTTATCACGGTATATATATTATTAATTGAAGTGTTTCAATCAGCAACGAAACAAAAAGTGTTACTAAAGATGATAGGGATACTTATTCTATTTTATAGTGCTCATTTTAGTGTGAATTATGGAATTAAGACAATGGGACTGTCACAATATACGATTGCGAATGAGACGTATGTTCAATCTGTCTTAATTGGAAAAACGCAACATGAGGAAAAAATATCGAAAAATCAAAGTGTAACAGAGCATATTGATCAAAAGTTAAAAGAGATTGAGGGAGAAAGATTTAAACTTTTAGAACCGATGATAAATCAGTTTTCAGAGGAGGGGATAAATTCTATTCTTTTCAAATGTGAAAAACTGATATATATAGCCGTAACATTGTTTATGACTATAGCTCTATTACACTTCCTAATTAAGAAACAACAAAATGAGGGATATATGTTGTTCTTATTTTTAATTAGTGGCTACGTATTGTTAAAGCTCTTCCAAGTAGATATGGCATATTACAATGTAATTATGCCGGCATTGTTTATTTTGCAGAGCTTTGGTGTTTATATGAGTTATGTGTATTGTCAAAAAATATTTTTCAGAAAGTAAAAAGAATCCATTCTGGATTCTTTTTTTGATGGAAGATGAAATTTAGTAGTCAGTGCAGATGAAAAGTATGCCTGACCTGAATTTTGTCTTATCGATTTAGTTCTAGTTGCAAATTATCGGCTGTTAGAGCCATTTGTGAGGAATCATCTTGAATTCCTTTCATGACTTGTGAAATAGCTTGTAGCTCATGTTCAATTTTCTTATTCTGTTCTTTTGAGTTAGACATATCTTTTACAATTTCTTGGAAGTATCGATCTGTTGCCGACATACTATCCGTTCCTTCCGATACGAGAGAGCTAATTTGTTTCACGGAAGACGAGACACGGGTAATTTGTTCATTTGTTTTTTCGACGAGCTTTGTAACGTTAAATATCGATTCTTTCGTTTGCTCTGATAATTTTCGGATTTCACCAGCAACAACAGAAAACCCCTTCCCAAATTCTCCAGCACGTGCAGACTCGATAGCAGCATTTAGTGCGAGTAAATTTGTTTGCTCCGCGATCGATTTAACGATATCTATGATTTCGTTAATTTTGTTAGAAATATCGAGAAGTTCATGAGTATCTGTAATAATCGTTTCCATATTCATTTGAATAGATCCCATTCGTTTGTTTTGCTGGTTTAATTGTTCTTTCCCTTTATTCGCTTTTTCTTCAGATGTTGTAGCTAATGATGTACCTGTTTTAGCAATCTCTACAATAGTTTCAGACTTAGCGGTTAGTTTTTGAATAGAAGAGCTTGTCTTTTCAGATACAGCAGCTAGTTCTGTTGCGATATGCGTAATTGTCATAGCAGTTAGTTCTTTTTCTTTCTCATGCTCTTTTTGCATTCTTTCATATTCAGATTCATAAGCTGCAAGAACAAGTTCTTGTTCAAGAGTGAATAATTTATTTATGACATTTATAGAATAGGAAAAATCATCGATTGTTGTTATTTTTGTTTGCAAAATCTTCATAATAGAGCGGAATAATTCTTGATAAGCAGCAGTATACCATTTTCGATGTAAGCCAATTTGTACATGTCGTTTGGCAATCCTAACACGCTGTTCAATAAAATCTTCATGCATATTGCCGCTGAATAATTCTTTAATATGTGTTTTTAAAGTTTGCTTTAGTTTTGGAATAGAGCTGTAACGTTCAATAATAGTAATTAAATTAGGTTGTTTTGTAATGTTGGCATAGAATTTTTCAGTAATCCAATCAATTTCTGCATAAATAAAAGGCTGTAGTACTTTTACAACTTGTAAATCTTCTTTTGAAATGTGTAGCATATCCATTTGAATTTTCAGTTCAGAATTAGTAGGTACATTAAAAGTTATTTGTTGGTCCTTACTTAATTCGATTATACTGGTGTTTGTTTTATTAATATTTTTTTTGAAAACCCCAAGCATCATTCTTCCCCCTGTGTATAAAACGTTTTCAATTTTAAAACTAATATAGAGTAATTATATATGCTTATATATAATTACTCTATATTAGTTCGT
>NZ_QPEL01000222.1:0-5356 GCF_008368965.1 Bacillus sp. AY2-1
ATTATTAGGTTATTTGGAACATTTAATGCTGTTTCATAACTGAAAGGGAATTGAAAAAAAACTGAAACTTTTCTCATAAAAATTCAATCTAACTTGAAAAATGAAAGGAAAATGAAATTTTCCAAAAGATATTCTTTGTTAAGATAAAAAGCATACATACAAAAAGTATTGGTATATCTTAAAAATGTATTTTCAAGATATAGTGGGGGAAAAGATGAGATTAGAAAAAAAATTAATAAAAAAGATGTATTATGAAACATTCCTAATGGAGAATGAAACAAAACCAACTCTTGACGTACTTGGACAAGCTTATGTAAACGATGAAAAAAATGAGATTTCTGATGGGTCTTATATTCGTTTTGCACAAGGTGAATTTTATTATCGTCATCAAGATTTTGAAGCAGCTATTTTTAAATGGGAGAAGGTTAGTAATGAATTAGCACCATGGGCACAAAAAAATATTGCGGATGCTTATTTCGAACTTAATCAATTATCATATGCTGAAAATATTTATACTTCTATTACTACTGATAATAAAATATTGATGATCGAAATTAGACTACAATTACTTTCTCTTTACATTGAGCAAAATAATTTTGACTCAGCTTTCGGTGTTATTAAAGAAGCAGTTTCTTTAAATCCTGATTATCCGAATGTCACAAAAATTGCCCGTTCCTTTTATGAGGAACAGCAAGATTTTGATAGTGCAGTAGAGCTTGCTGTGAATGAGTTAATTCGAATAGAATCGTATCCGTGGTTTGAGGTATTAAAAGGATATATTGATAAAGGGTTTACTAAACATATTTCACCAGATTATTTTTATAATGCATTAGCTACATTAAATAATGTAGATCAAGTACAGTTTACGCAAATGGTTTCATCACTTTGGAACAGTTATAAAGATGAACAAAATTATTTATTATGGCTTAATACAATAAATGAATTTTTCTTACATATTGAAATACATTCGTCCGATATATGGAACAAAGTTTCTGCTCTTTACGAAGAAACTTACTTTGCATTAATTCAAGGTCAATATACGCTTAGACAATTAAACGATATCATACCCAATCTGTTAGCAAATTGGTTAAAGGTAGTTAATCCATCTTATGCTGTATTTCCATCTGCAGCTGTATTGGCATGGGATGAGATTTTCCCTTCCAAAATAGATTCAGCAAATATAGAGCATGCGGAAAACTTACTGTCACATTCTATTAATCATGTAAATGGCTTAGAGTACAGCTTACACCTTTTTGAATCTATTACACAGTGGGCACAAAAGCACAATATAGAAATAGATCACCGATTTAAATGGTTAGTTGACGAACTCGCAGATTTAAGAACAAATCGTATTTTAGTAACGGGTACTTCAGGAAATGGAAAAACTACATTTATTAACTCTATATTAGGAGAAAACATATTAGAAAAATCAATTTCAAATGTAGTAGTTTTAAAAAATGATGCTCATATAGAAATAAACGCTATAACAGACTCAGCAATTACAACAACGGAAGATGTCTCTGATTACCATAATATGATGTCTCAGCACCATCAAACATATAGAGATAGAGCGTGTGTTGAATTTAAATTACCATGCAGATTTTTAAATGAAAATAAACTTACATTTGTAGTGACACCTGGCTTTAATAGGAATAACGACACTAGAGATGAGATATTCGAATATTTAAATTCTGTAGACGAATTACTGTTCGTATTGAATGCGGATTCACCTTTTACTGACAAAGAACGTGACATTCTATTAAGTATTCAAGAACATACGCCAAATTTACAAATTCATTTCTTATTAAATAAAATCGATAACATTTACAGTGAAGCAGAAGTGAAAAGGGTATTACATGATACGGCAACGAGAATAAACACATATTTCCCGCATGCGAGAATTTTCCCTTATTCCTCGTTATATACAAGTAGTAAACAATTAAATGATTTAACTGAGTTTATTCATTTTAACTTTAATCATAAAAATATCGATGCAGAACGTACTGAAAAGTTATTATTTTTCATTCGAAAAACAATTACATATCTTTTGGATAAACGTGTTGAGAAAGAAAATAATCTAGTAGATGCTATTAATTGGAATGAAGATATGCTAGTGAAACTAAACGGTAGCATTAATAACCTTACTGCATTTGAGAGGGAAAAAATTCATTTCATTACACAATCATATCGTTCAATGAAGACTGAAATTACAAATGATCTTACTGAAAATATTCCGAAGATATTAAAGAGCTGTTCTAATTTAATTAGTGAAGAAAGTGATTTCGGGCACATGGATACGGAACTAAATAAAGCAATGAATGAAAAAGTGCATAAATATTTAGAACAAACTGTATTACCTAATCTCGCTCTTTCTATGCAAAATTGGATTGCAACTTCTAATAATGAGCTTCTTCAAAGTCAAACGTATTTAGAAGAACTTAGTGAAGGGCTTAATTCACTATTTGGAGAAAATAGAATACAGTTAGAATGTGATTTTAAAGTGCTTGATGACTGGCGCAGAGATACTGACAGGATGACGACTAGAATACAAATGGATGAAGTAAATATTTTACGTCGATTTACGCCAGCACAATTTTTGTTGAAAAGTGCCGGTAAATTATTTGGAGTTCTTCCTAAAAATAAATCTATGCTATATAACAAATACAAACAGTATGTAGAAAATGAAGATTATACTGAAGTAACGGCTTCTATTATGAAGAAATTTTTCTTGCAATTTGAGCTGTTTGAAAACACACAAGAGCGAGATATTAATATATTCTTTAGGAATCCATTTAACTCCTTAAAGCAAGCTGTAGAAAACACTCATTTAGAAATACAAGAAAAACAAGAGATATTACATAAGATGAAATCAAATCCTGAAATCTATCATGATTCTATCATGCTCTTTGAATTGAGATTGCGTCAATGTGAAGTAATTTTAAATATAGGTGATGATAATACCTATACGGATGTAGCTTTAGAAACAAGCGTAGAATAAAAGTAAACACATCAGATTTTTTATATAAAAAATCTGATGTGTTATAAGAAAGTAAAAAGGAGCAATTGTAATAAGTTGCTCCTTTTTCATATATAGATTATTTTTCTGTTTCTTTAATTTTAGTTTGTACTTCGCCAGTTTTAATTTTATTACTTTCTGAGAAGCGTAATAAATCGCCTTCAATAATTTTGTCAGACATTCGTAATTCATTTTGTGCACGTTTAATGAGGGCTTGAGCTTCTTTTTTTGGTAAATCTACAATTTCCCCTGTTATACGGTCGTAGAAAGTGTTGTTTTTGTATGCATACTTATCTGTAACGAAGCTACCATCGCGTAAAACAACAAAGCCAGTATATTCATCTGAAAACATATCATGGCCAAAACGGATATCATTCGTAGAACCAACACCTAATAAATTTAGAATAGTAGGTTTCATATCGATTTGTCCCGTAGGCTTTGAAATAGTTTGACCTTCTGTTTGTCCAGGAATATGAATATATAAAGGTGTACGTTGTAAATTTAAAGTATCAAATTCTGTTATTTGATCTTTGTCTAAAAACTGTGCCATTGCACGATTATGTTTTTCGGAAATGCCATAATGATCACCGTATAACACAATAATAGAATCATCATACATTCCCTCGGCCTTTAAACGCTCAATAAATTTTTTAATTGATTCGTCTAAGTAACGTGCAGTTACGATGTAACGATCGAATACGCCATTACCAGAGTTGTATGGTTCAATGAATTTTGTATCTTCATCATACGTGAATGGATAATGGTTTGTTAAAGTAAGGAAACGAGCATAGAATGGTTGATCAACAGTTTTTAATATATCTACTGATTGATCAAAGTATTCGATATCTTTTAATCCCCAATTTAAATTTGTTTCTGGCGTAATTTTGTAATCAAGCTCATTATAGTAACGATCATAACCAAGAGCGGAGTACATAATATTACGATTCCAAAATGTTGCGTTATTCGCATGGAATACAGAAGTGAAATAACCTTGCTGACGTAAAATTTCTGGAGTCGCAGTATAATCATTGTTACCGTGTGTGAAGAATACAGCCCCTCGATTTAATGGATACAACGACGTATCGATTAGAAATTCAGAATCGGATGTTTTCCCTTGACCAGTTTGATGGAAAAAGTTATCAAAGTAATAACTTTCATTTATGAATTCATTTAGGAATGGTGTAACTTCTTGCCCATTGACTGATGCGCCTATTAAGAAGGTCTGCAAGGATTCAAGAGTGACGACAATTACATTTTTTCCTTTCGCTGCACCAAACATATTAGGGTTTGGCTCGCTTTGGTTTGCTTTTACGTAGTTTTCAGTTTCTTGTAATTTACTACTATCAGCAAGTGCTTTTTGTGACCCAGCTTTTACTTGCAGTGTTAAGTCATATACTTGGTGAGTATATAAGCCTAAATTTTTGACAAGCATTACCCGGTCGAATGATCTCGTTAATAATTCAGGGCGCTCTTTTTCTGCAAGCTGTAGATTCGCAAAGAATACACCAATCGTTAAAAGAAAGTATAACAAGCGTGTAGAATGAGTTACACGTTCTGTTTTAAAGACCAATGATTTCTTTTTTAATAAAATAAAGAAGAAAACAATGTCTACGAATGCGAGTATAATTTTGTAGTTTAATATCTCTATAATACTGCCGCCTAATTGGCCAAAGTTTGAGGTTTGTCCAAGTACTGGTAATGTAACGAAATCATTATAAAAATCATAGAACATTACATTTCCAACAAGCACGATCGTTAATAAGAAATTAATACATAGCGCTATATAATTTCGTTTTTCACCAGTTGCAAATAATGCTAATCCAACAAATGCTAATGATGCGGCTAGAGGGCTAATAAACAAAATAAGCTCTTGCGTTGAAGACTCAATTTTTAAATCAAAACTGAATCGCGTAATAAGATATGTTTTTAACCATACTGCTAAAGCCATTATTATAACAAAACTTATATTTTGCATTTGTAAATTTATTTTATTCTTCATTTTTACACCTTCTTTATACAATTTATTTAATTGAAGTTATATATTATGTTTTTATAACTATTAGAGTTTAATGAACCATTTAGATTATGTTTTCTAAAGGGAATAATTTGAAGTATTCATATACATACAATGGGGATTTTTAAAGCGTAGTAGCATAAATATAACTCTTTTTGAGAAACGGGCAGAACAAGTCATAGTTGTAGTGAAATTGACTTATAGACATCCTACCATATTAAACACTATGATGATGTTACAAAATATCGAACAAATGAAAGTGAAAATGGATAGAGACTTTTAAAACTGTTGACATTCAATTTATTAGAATTGAATGTCAATCGTTT
>NZ_QPEL01000223.1:0-6548 GCF_008368965.1 Bacillus sp. AY2-1
ATGTCCTCCTACTTACAGATCATAACGAGACTGAATTTTCATGTATTTATTCGGAGTATTTTTGTATAAAGTACATGAATAAATAAATACTGAAAATAGAGTGTTTGTGTGAAAAGGAATTTAGAAAGAGGTAAATAAATTGAAAAACGCTACACATTTCATTGTGTTTGATATTGAGAGGAATTTCAGACCGTATAAATCAGAAAATCCGTCAGAAATAGTTGATATCGGAGCTGTAAAAATAAAAATAGGTACAATGAAGATAATTGAAGAGTTTTCGGAGTTAGTAAAACCAAGTGCACGATTAACTCGTCATACGACAAAATTGACTGGAATTACAAAGGAAGATTTAATTGGTGTAGAAAAATTCCCTCAAATTGTAGAGAAATTTATTCAGTTCATCGGCGAAGATTGTATATTTGTTTCATGGGGAAAAGAAGATTATCGCTTTCTATCTCATGATTGTGCATTACATGGTGTTGAATGCCCAAGTATAGAAAAAGAAAATAGAATTGATTTGCAAAAATTTGTTTTCCAAGCGTATGAAGAATTATTTGAACATACGCCAAGTTTACAATTTGCAGTAGAACAGCTCGGTTTAACATGGGAAGGGAAACAGCACCGAGCTCTAGCAGATGCTGAGAATACAGCAAATATACTTCTTAAAGTATATAGCGAGAGAGATATTCATAAACGGTACAAAAGACATGGCGAACTGGAACTTGTAAAGGACGGGAAACTAACGGAAAAAGCGAAAAAAAAGATGCGAAAATGGGTGTTTAAAGAACTAAAGAAAAATACAGAACGCTCTTTTGAATGGAGTACATTTGAAAGTAGTGACACGTGGGAAAGTATTACGGAAAGATATTATATAAGTGAAAATACAGTAGAACTGCTGAAAAAACATTTTCGTACGGCAGTGCGAAAAGCAGAACGGCAGATTAGGTATTTGGCTGAGATGGAGGAGAATGTAGAGGTTAAATGACATTCTCCTTTATTTTTAGCTACATAAATTTAAATTCATCGTATTAAATAGCAATTAATTTGTTGCTGTAATTGAGCAGTCATTATTGCTTTGAAATTTAGGGCGTTAGTTAGAATGTTAATCTGTTGAGGAGTAGTTAATTTTTCAAATCCTTTTGCATGTGCAAAGAAATGTTGTAGGAATTTTTTCTTCTCTTCAGTTAATCGTTTATGATTTCCTATTGGAAGACCTGCACATTTATATAAAAATTGTTTAGTATTACTTTTTAACTTTAAATCACTAATCCAATTCATAGTTTTTTCAGTGGTATGGCTGTTTATGTAGTTTTTCGGAACGGTTACTTTATAATTGTAATCCCGTAAATCGTTTTTAGTAAAGCCTGTCTGTTTTAAAATTTGTAATAGAGGGAAATGATTTTCCTCAAGTTTATTTAAAATAAATTGTCTATTGGTTTTATTAGAATCGCCTTTGTTATGAAGTCTACGAAGTATTTTGAGGTATTGTGAAGGTTTTTCTGTAAAATCTTCAATAATACAGGAGATTTGTTTTATATGTGGATTATTAGTTATGAAATTGTAACAATCGTATTTTCCAACTAAAATGTATTCATCTTTTAGAGGATGCTTTTCGACTGGTAAGAGTAAATCGAATATATCAATATATTCAATAGTACTGTTCATTTTTTTAGAATAAGATTTTGTAATGTAGGGATTATACAATAGATTTATTTTTTCAATAGGAATCATGCTAACTTCAGTTAAAGAATGAGGACTATGGTAAATGATCATATGTATTTACCTCCTTAAATCAAATATATAGCATTAGAAAGTTGTCTTATGATAGCAATAGGAAAATACGTGATTAATGTGAAAAAACCTACCTCTATAAAAGAGGTAGGTTTTTTGCAGTTGTTCTATTCAATTCCCTCTGGACTATAGCTATACTGCTGCTTATTCTCAATCCGCTCAATCACATCTTGCAATTCATCTGGCTTCAGAAACTCAATAGGAGAGAATCCTTTTTCAAACGTAAGTGTGTCTGCTTCAATCATAAGTACATATCGGTCATTTACCTTCGCAATATGTATTTGGTCCCCGAAATCAGCCAGTAGAGCCTTCACAGAAATATGGTCTGCTTTTAGCTTTAATTCCACTTCTGGGGCGTGCTCGACGATTTGAGCGGTAGCTTCCATTACTTCTTCGGTTGAAAATTGTTCCATAATTTCGCGTTTCGGACTGGCAGCCCATACTTCCATCGCTTGGTCGAATTGTTCGCGTTCTTCTGTACCTTCTTCAAATACATCTTCAATTTGGTCGTATACCATGTCCATTACTTGTGTTTTCATAATTTCAGGCATAGAGCGTTCATATTCGACGAATTTTAAGAAGTCTTCAAAGTAGCGGGCGTGTGATGCTTGGTGAATTTTTAATTCGCTCACTTCGACCATACCTTCTTCAGGCATGTACGGATATTGGATAGATTTCATATTCTTTGTTGTGATGGCCATTTCAACGTTACGAATCAGTGTTGATTCATCAGAAATAGAAGCCACCTTTGGTTCGAAGTCACATTTCATTACAAATACGAATGGATCATCAAAGTATTTGCGTAGTTTTGCCTGAGCAATTAAAAATACACCACCGCGTACAGCGCTTGTGTCAAGATATGTATAAACGAGAGGTTCGCTCATATCTTTAAAGTTTTCCTTTGTTTCTGCAAAGCGAATACGATTAAAAAGGTTGTAATGAGGGTTTGAATCAAGTTCGTGCCCTTCCTCTACAATAAAGCGACCAATTTTTGTTGGGGCTTGTTCTGTTTTTGCATGACGTTCTACTTTTCGCTTCGATATTTTTAATAACTCACCATTCAAAAATTCTTTTAAGGAGCTATCTTCATATTCTTCAGCGTCTAAAGTTTGAAAATGTTTGTAGCGTTTATCAACTGCTTCACCTTTTCCTTCTACTTGTACAACATAAAAGGAAAGATAATTTATTTCAAAATCCATATTTATCACCTTGTTTCATTTCATTAACTCTTATCAGTATAGAGATGGAAAAAACTTTCGTCAATTTATATAAGGAAGGGGGAGCCCCTTCCTTTATATAATTTTTATCCCGCTATTTGCCGGGCGGGCTGCCCGTAAAAGCCCGATTGGTGAAGGCTGATTAAAGTTTCACTTTATTTTCTCGATTAAAATCCGTCTTCTAATGCTGCGAATGGAATGTTTAGTCTGTTTTCTACTGTGCGTAAACGTTGGTTTAAGCGGTTTAGTCTACGTGTATGGCGCTCAACTGTATTTTCTAGTTGACGTACTCTTTGTTCAAGCTCATTTACGCGTCTTTCTAATTGACGATTTCCAGTGCCAGGAAAAGAGATTGGAAGTTGGAATTGTCTATTTTGGTCATATGGATTCGTTTGCTCTGCGTGATCTATATAAGATTGGTATTGTGCTTGTAAGTCATACTGTGGTTGTTGGTACGCATATTGATTATATGGATCATATGGATTGTAGGGATACATAATAACATCCTCCATTTCTTTAAAATAGGTTGAATTCACCATAATGTATGTGCAAAAGCGGAGCGGTGGCACGGCAAATACCTATTTATGTTGAGGGATTTTTCTTTATAAAAAATAGCTTGAGGGTTTTTGATTTGTATTTCTTTTGCTTAATGGTATATACTGGATAAAAGGGAGAGTTTACATAAAAGTTACAATTCTATCAAACTCAAACTTTTATGTAAATATGTATAGACATTTGTAAAAGAAAAGAGTAATTTATATAGAGTGAAAAATAACTTGTAACATTTTATAAACATATTGTAAAATGATTGTAACAAAACATACATAAAAATGAAATAAATACATAATAGTGATGTTGGGGAAAGGGAGAGAGTATATTGTTCCGTAAAGTAAAGGGTATATTAGTTGGGGTGTTATGTGTAGCTGTAGTGAGTGGCTGTGGTACAAAAGTAAGTGATGTTGCATTGGTAAGTGATATTGGTGGGCACACTGTAGAGGCTAAAGCAGAAGTGCAGGATACTATTAGTTTAGTTGATGGTCGAACTGGTACTGAAGTGAAAAAATTAGATTTATCTGGTTTAGGCTATTTTGAAGATGAAGCGAAATTTAAAAAGTCTGTAACAAAGGTTGTTGGTGAGGTTGGAAAAAGCGTCGACAAAAAAATGGTTCCTTCACGTATAGCACCTGATGGAAGTTGGCAAGAAGGAAAACCTTCTTATGAATTAATGGAAAAAGAATTAGTAGATAAATTGTTAAATGTGGGTATGTGGGATGCTACGTATCAGTTGCCGATCGTGGAGAAAAAACCAGTCGCAACATTAAGTGATGCGCAAGGAAATGGTACGGTAATTGGTAGATATGAAACGAACTTAGGCGGTTCAACAGGTGGCCGTATTGAGAATATTCGTTTGTCAGCAGCGAGCATAAATGGAGTTGTGTTAGCAAAAGGAGACCGTTTCTCTTTTAATTCATTAATCGGTGATACAACACCAGACAAAGGATATCAATTAGGGAAAGAAATAGTTGATGGTAAATTAGTAGATGGATACGGTGGTGGTGTTTGCCAAACATCTTCAACTTTATACAATGCAGCAGATCAAGCTGGCCTGAAAATGGTGGAGAGAACTACACATTCTAAAACGGTAGGTTATGTTCCTCAAGGAAGAGATGCTACAATTGCATATCCATATTTAGATTTAGTATTTGAAAATACGAATGATGCACCTGTGAAGCTTTATATGGGCATTCAGGGTGGAAAGCTAGTTGCTGAAGTACATAAAATGAGATAAGCGTTAAAAAGCCCCCTTTTCTGAAAGTTAGAAAAGGAGGCTTTTTTTATTATGAAAATAAAAATGTATGTAAATTCTGACTTTTCTTATTTACATAGGATGATTTTAGTTGTATCCTTCATAGTAACGGTTATATGTAATGGTAAAATATAGGGATAAGGAGATGAAGTTATTCATGGTACGAATTCATCCGAAAACACGTATTGGTCATGTTGAATTTAAAGTGAAAGATTTAGAGCGTCAAATTGCTTTTTATAAGAATGTTGTAGGATTAGAGGTAATTAAGCAAGAGGGGAATAAAGCATATTTAGCAGGAAAAGGTAGTAAGAATACATTACTTGTTCTTGAAAAGATAGAGGACGGGGTACTGCAAGAACCGCGTACGACTGGTATATATCATGTAGCCTTTTTAGTTCCGACTCGTGAAGCTTTTGCTTCTGCGCTATTTGGGGTTCTTCGTAATAAGAATGTAATTGACAGCCCAGCTGAACAAGAAGGGCGTTATACATATTCAAATGAAATTTTACCAATCTCAAGGTTTAACAGTGCAAGTGATCATACATATAGCGAAGCGTTTTATTTGCAAGATCTAGAGGGGAATGGTATTGAAATTTATGCAGACCGTCCGCGTGATCAATGGGGAGAAGGACCAGGAGGAAGTACGCCACTAGATTTAAAAGAGCTGGCAACACTCGTTGATTATGAGGCTGATGGATTACCTGCTAATACTGTCGTTGGGCACGTACATTTACGAATAGCTGATGTAGAAAAATCACACGAGTTTTATGTAGAGACAGTAGGGTTTGAAGTGCAACAACGTGAAGATGACTGCTTATTCATTTCTGCAGGAGGATATCATCACCATATCGGTGCAAATACGTGGAACGGAGTAAATAATCCACACCCACCAGTACATGCAACTGGACTAAAGGTATATACAATTGTACTACCGCATAAAGAAGCGTTAGATGCAGTGAAAGAAAGATTAATAGAAAAACAACATGAAATAAATGAAACTACAAATGGGTTTACGGTAGTAGATCCAAGTGGTATTACAGTGCAGTTTGAAATAGAAGCAGTGTAAAATAAGCGAGAAAGTGTATAATCACTTTCTCGCTTATTTGTGATCATTCATAGCTCAATCCAATATCTTCTTACTACATTCCCATCTTCCTCAGTGAAATCATCATCACGAAGCCCGCCGTTATGTAAAATCGTTTTTTCAGAAGCGGTATTCACTGCGTCGCAAACGACAAGTACTTTCGTGATGTCTAATTCCTTCGTTTTTTCTAATGATAATGCTAGTAATTTCGTAGCATAACCTTTTCTTCTTTCAGAAGGGCGAATGCCATAACCGATATGACCGCCAGCGTTAAATAGATGTTCAGTTAAACTATGACGTATATTAACAGCTCCGACAATTCTATTATTATTTGTAACGAGCCAATATGTAGAATCTGGTACCCAAGTTTCAGGGATATTTATTCCGTTATGCGCATCGAGAAGTTCTTGAACCATAGCTGGGAAGTTAGCAGGATTTTTTGAGATAACCCACGGGATCATTGTTTCACCGCTATCTTTCCATTCGTTATAGAAATCTAAGTATTCTTCTTGTAAATCAGTAGTAGGTGTAAGTAACGAGACGTTCATTGTTAGTAAGCTCCTTTGTTTATGTAGTATTTATAAAAAAATTATGACACAAAATGAAAGCGTTTTCTTAAGTTTCTCAACCTAATTTCATGTAATTCACC